>JBCBZW010000067.1 GCA_039815145.1 Pseudomonadota bacterium | reverse complement strand
GCCTTTTGTAAACAATGCAAACCCTCCGGGCGGGGTTTGGGCTCCCGGTATCGGGGGGCGTGCTCTTTATCTCACTCTTTTTGGGTGCGCACCCCCAACGCCGCAATGGCGTCAGTCAGGCTCGCCCTTCGGGTCTGTGCAGGGGCGCTGCCACCGGCGTTGCGCCACTTACCAATGGCGGGGCCATTGGCTGCGCGACGCGCCTTGCTGGCAGCGCCCCTGCACAGACTGAGCGTTACCTTATTTACCAAGCGGCCCACTAGAGTGAGCGTAGGATCTGGGGTTCGGGGGCAGAGAAAGCAGCGCGATGGCGGTCAGGATTTCCTTCGAGGGGCGGGCAGCCGCGCTCGTGGGCCTTGCGGTGGCGGCAGCCGTGGCCGTGACCGCCTACGTCAGCCTGAGTTTGCAAGCGCCGTTGCTAGGTGTGGTGGCGGGCCTCGCGGTTGGCGTGCTCGGGGCGGTGGTCAGCACACACTTGCTGTGGCGCCCCCAGCGCCGCGCGCTCATCGCGCTCGGCGACGGCCTGGAGCGGTTGGCGGACCGCGACTTCTCCGCCGGCGTCGGTGCTCCCTCGGGGCTGGACGCGCTCAGCGGCATCTCCGAAGCCTTCAACACGCTGACCCAGGTGATGCGCGATGAGCGCCTGACCTTGTTCCAGCGCGAGCTCTTGCTCGATACGGTGCTGCAGGCGAGTCCCCTGGCGCTGCTGCTCACGTCTTCCGGCGGGCGCGTGATCTACAGCAACGCGTCGGCTCGCCAACTCTTCAACCGCGGCGCCAAGGTGGAGGGTCTCGCCTTCGACACCTTGCGCGGCCAGGCCCCTGAAGGACTACGCGAGGCCCTCGAACGCGATCGCGACGGCCTTTGCACGGTAGAGATCGACGGCCAGCACGAGGTGTACCACGTGAGCCGGCGCGCCTTCACCCTCAACGCGCGTCAGCATCAGCTCTACCAGATCAAGCAGCTCACCGCCGAGATCTCTCGCCAGGAGGTCAGCACCTGGAAACGGGTGATCCGCGTGATCTCCCACGAGCTGAATAATTCCCTGGCACCGATGCGCTCCCTCGCCAACTCGGGTCGGCGGCTGGTGGAGACGCACGAGGGAGCCCCCGCGGGCCTCGATCTGGTGTTCGACACCATCGTCGAGCGCGCGGAGCACTTGAGCGGCTTCATCCAAAGCTACGCGCGCTTCGCCAAGCTGCCCTCGCCCAGGCCCGAAGCGATCGACGGCGAGGAGTTCCTGCGTCGCCTGGGCGGAGTGGTGAGCTTCCGCGCCACCGGTGCACCCCCTCAGCGGCCACTGACGGCCGATCCGGCCCAGCTCGAGCAGGTGATGATCAACTTGCTCAAGAACGCCCACGAGTCGGGATCCGCGACGGAGCAGGTCGAGTTGGAGATCGTGGAGGACCCCCGGCGGGTGCGCCTGCTCGTGCGGGACCGCGGTCAGGGCATGTCGGAGGAGACTCTGGGCAGCGCGTTGCTGCCGTTCTACTCCACCAAACGCACCGGGACTGGGCTTGGATTGCCCCTGTGCCGCGAAATCGTGGAGGCGCACGGCGGACGTTTGCGAATTCACAACCGAATCGAAGGCGGCGTCGAAGTCATGGTTGAGTTGCCGTATACGGCAGCAGCTGCGAAGCCCTAGATGCGACTAAATCCCGGATTACGAAGGAGAAAATACGTAATCGGGAGGAGGTGGCGGAGTTTTGGATCAGTTTTGTCTAGGTTTTGTCGATCTCAATGTTCGTCATTCCATTGACAAGCCCGATTGTGGTGACTAGGGTTTCGTGTGTTCCCCGAACTCAACAACGGAGTAACCGACATGCAGGAATCCTCAAGCCGGAAGTCGAACTGGGCCTATCTGAGCAACCACGGCCACGTGCTGGTGTGCCTGGCCCGTGATCCGAACGCCCGCCTGCGCGATGTGGCTGCCGCCGTCGGCATCACCGAGCGCGCCGTCCAGCGCATCGTCGCCGAGCTCGAAGCCGGTGGTGTGTTGATCCGCGAACGTGAGGGCCGTCGTAACCACTACACGCTCAACCGTGACTGCTCCCTGCGCCATTCGGTGGAAGGCGGCGCCACGGTGGGTGATCTGCTCGAGGCGGTCCTCGGTCCGCGCCAGGTGACGCAGCCCGCCGCGGCGTCCGTCACCGAGTTCGCTCGCGTCGGCTGATCAGGCCATCGGGGGCCTCTGCTGCCGGCTCACTGGCCGGCGCCCGACGGTCCGCCTAGCCCCTAGGCGATGATCGTCGCGGCGTCGGCCGGTCTCCCCGGTCAGCGACAGGCCCATCAGGTCGGCTCGGGGTAGACTGGTGTGTCTCCCAAGCGCGCACGAGCCGGCCCATGGACCTTGATCAGTACGCCAACGACTACCCTTCCCTAGATTTCTCCACACCCCATCCCGGGGTGCTCCAGATCGAGCTTCCGCCGGCGCCGGGGCTCGAGATCGCCGTCGCCGATGGCGACATGCACGGTGACTTGGCCGACGTGTGGACGGCAGCCGACGGCGACGCCAACGTGCGCTCCGTGTTGATCGCCGGTGGCGGCCGAGATGGTTTCTGCGCCGGCGGCGCCTACGATCTGATCGACGAGATGGTGGCCGACGACCGTGCCCTGCAGCGCGTCTGGCGTGAGGCGCGCGATCTCGTCTACAACATCATCAACTGCTCCAAACCCATCGTGTCGGCCATCCACGGGCCGGCGGTGGGTGCCGGCCTGGCGGTCGCCCTCCTGGCGGATGTCTCGATCGCGGCGCGCGACGCACGCCTGCTCGATGGACACGTCACCCTGGGCGTCGCGGCAGGCGATCACGCCGTCATGATCTGGCCGCTGTTGTGCGGCCTGGCCAAGGCGCGCTACCACCTACTCACGAACACCCCCATCTCCGGCGAGCAGGCCGAGCGCATGGGGCTGGTGTCCCTTTGTGTCGAGCGAGAGGAGCTGGCGGATCGGGCGGTGGACGTCGCCGCCAACCTTGCCGATGGCAGCCCCTCAGCGATTCGCTGGACCAAGTACGCCCTCAACAACTGGTTGCGCCAGGCGGGACCCGCCTTCGATGCCTCCCTGGCGATGGAGTTCATGGGCTTCCGTCAGGCCGACGTGCACGAAGGGCTGGCCGCACGCCGGGAGAAGCGACCGCCGAATTTCGACGATGACGCGTGGTGAGTACCGCGCTCAGGTGACCTTCTGCTCGTTCCGCGCGTCGACCTGTCCGTCGGGCCGGGCGGCGTCGACGAGGTTGGCGAAGAAGCTGCGGCTGGCGGATCGCCAGGAGCGTTCCAGAGCCGCTTCGCGGCAGTCTTTCGCATCTAGCGCCAGGGCGCCCTTCACGGCGGCGGCCAAATCCTCATCGAGAATGCCCGTGACCCCACGATCGACGACGTCGATGGGGCCCATCACAGGATAAGCGGCCACCGGCACCCCGCAGGCCATCGCCTCGAGGAGCACCAAGCCTAAGGTGTCCGTTCGGCTCGGGAAGACGAAGACGTCTGCCGCTGCCAGGTAGCGGGTGAGCTCCTCGCCGAAGCGGTAGCCCGTGTACACCGCCTCGGGGAAGTCCCGCTGCAGCTGCTTGAGGGCGGGGCCATCGCCGACGATGTACTTGGTGCCGGGGATGTCCAGGCTCAGGAAGTCCTCGAGGGTCTTCTCGACGGCGACCCGGCCGACGTACATGGAGATGGGGCGCTCGTCCTTGAGGAAATCCTTGTCGTCGGGGTGGAAGGCCTCCGTATCGACCCCGCGAGGCCAAAGCACGACGTTCTCGAAGTTGTTCGCCACCAGATCCTCGCGCTGGGTCTCCGTGCCCACCATGGTGTGGGCGGCGGCGCTGTGAAACCAACGCATGTAGCCGTAGGACCAGCTCAGGGGAATGGGAAAGCGGGCGCGTACGTACTGGGGGAAGCGCGTGTGGTAGGAAGTTGTGAAGAGCAACTTTCGCTTCAGGCAGTACTTGCGTGCGGCGAGCCCAAGGGGGCCCTCGGTGGCGATGTGAATGCTGTCGGGTTGCAGCTCGTCGAGCATGCGTGCCACCTTGCGGCCGGGGAACAGGCTGAGTCGGATCTCCGGGTAGGTGGGGCAGGGCGTGCGCAGGAAGTCCTGCGGCGTCACGTAGTGCACCTCGTGACCGTCGGCGATGAGGCACTCGCCCGTGTTGACCAGCGTTGTAATGACGCCGTTAACCTGCGGCTTCCATGCGTCGGTAACAATGGCGATCTTCATAGCGGTGGTCACGGCCCCGTGTTAGACGATGAGGGTGGGCTCGGGCAGTGCGCGCAGGCGCAGGTGGAGGCGTCGCTGACCGCGGATCGCTTGCGCTCGGACGCCCCATCGCAGACCCCGGGTCGACTCCGCGGCGCACGATAAACGATCGTCCTGCGATTTGGTAGCGCCCGGTTGCAGGGGTTCGGCCTACGCGGTGGGCAGGAGCTTGCGCAACTCATCGAGCGTCGTTGCCTCCTGTGGGGCCTTGTCGTCGCGCCGGCGCCGATAGCGAGCGAAGCGCAAGGCCAGGCCGCCCGGATACTGGGGGCTCGCCTGCACGCCATCGAAGGCGATTTCGTAAACGATGCGTGGGGGCAGCTCGATGCCGAGGGCGTCGCGACCTTGGGCCAGGGGAGGCAGCTGCTCGGTCTGCCAGCGCAGCACCTCGTCCGTGAGGCCCTTGAAGGTCTTGCCTACCATGACGAAGCCATCTTCCCCGGCGCGGGCCGCGAGGCGCAGGTTGCTCATCATGCCCTTGCGCCTTCCGCTGCCCCATTCGCAGCCGATGAGCACGAGATCGGCGGTATGCGTGGGTTTCAGTTTGAGCCAGGCCCCGCCGCGGCGCCCGGCGGCGTAGGGGGAGTCGAGGTCCTTGGCCATCACCCCCTCGTGGCCATCCGCCAGCACGCGGTCCACGAAGCTGCCCACTTGCTCGGGGTCCGCACTCTCGAGCCTCATCACCTGATCGCCGGCGGGCGCCAACGAGCCCAGGGCTCGAAGTCGCGCGTGCAGGGGTTGGTCGATGAGGTCCTCACCGTCGAGGTGTAGGCAATCGAACAGGCGCAGGCTGAGGGGGATCTGCTCACGCATCGCGGCAACGTCGAGGCGCCGCCCGAAGCGCTTCATGGTGCTCTGAAAGGGCAGCGGGCGATCGTCTTGCGGGCGCAACGCGATGGCCTCGCCCTCGACGATGAACGTGGGCGTTGGGCGAGCCATGGCCCACTCCACGAGTTCGGGGACCGCCGCGGTCACATCGTGCAGCTGGCGGGTAAAGACCTTCGTCTCGTCGTGCTGGCGATGGATTTGCACCCTGGCCCCGTCGAGCTTGCTCTCGAACACCGGGCGCGGGCAGTGGGCGAGGGCATCGGCGATGTCCTTGGCCGACTGGGCCAGCATGGGCTGCAGCGGATGGAGCAGGCGCAGGCGAGCCGCAGCCAGGGCGGCGTGATCCCCTCGGCTGGCGAGGCGTGCCACCGTCGGCAGGTCCCCGCCGAGCATGGCAGCGCGGCGCACCAGGGGCAGATCGAGCTGGTAGGCTTGCGCGATCGCATCCGCCATCACCCCCTCCAGGGCACCGTGCCGCACCTCTCCCACCAGCAGGCGTCCGAGGTAGTCGCGCTGCGCCTGCGAGAGCTCGCTTCCTAAGGTCCGCAAGGCTTCTCCCCGAGCGGCCTGTGACCCAGCGCCGCGCGTGGCGGCGAGGGCATCCAGGGTGTCGTGCAGGCGGGCCAGGGTCAGGGTGGTCGGGGTGGCGGGCTCACCCTCGCTGGTGAGGTGGGCTTGCACCGTGCGATAACCGATACCGATGCGCCCCTGGGGCAGGGTCCCCGTGAGATAGCAGGCGGCGAGGAAGGCATCCTGCTCATCGGCCGGGGCGAGCAGTTCCGCCACCAGGGTGGTCTTGCGTTTGCGGCTACGCGTTTCGGTAAGCGCGGCGGACAGGGTGACCAGGTCGGCGAAGGAGAGGGCAGTGGGCACGCGGATACCTTGGCGGAAGGGGCGATAGGTGCCGGAGTTTCCAGACGTGGAAGTGTACATCGAGGCGCTGGAGGCGAGGGTCGTCGGCGCTGTCCTCGAGCGCTTGGAGATCACCAACCCCTTCGTGTTGCGCACTGTGTCACCGGCGGTGGCAGAGTTTGCAGGTCGTCGCGTGATCGCCTGTTCGCGCCTTGGTAAGCGTGTGGTGCTGCACGTGGAAGGCGACCTCTACGCGGTTATCCACCTGATGATCGCAGGGCGCTTGCACTGGTCGACGGGCGCACCGAAGCGCAAGGGGCTGCTACGAATACACTTCGATCGGGGATGTCTGCTCTTGACCGAGGCGGGCACCAAGCGCCGCGCCTCGCTGCACCTGGTGCGGGGGGAGGACGCGCTCGCCGCCCTCGATCCCGGTGGCGAGGAGGTGATGGGCCTCAGCCTGCAGCGCTTCCGGGAGATCGTTGCCGAGCACAACCATACCTTGAAGCGCTTCCTGACCGACCCGCGCCTGCTGAGTGGCATAGGGAACGCTTATTCGGATGAGATTCTGCACGAGGCGAAGCTCTCGCCCGTGCGCCTGACCTCACGCCTCGACGACGCGCAGTGCGAGCGCCTGTTCCAGGCTGTGCAGCACGTGTTGGTCGATTGGCGCGATCGCCTGCGCGCACACTACGGCGATCGCTTCCCGGCCAAGGTCACCGCCTTCCGCGAAGGCATGGCCGTGCACGGGCGCTACGGTGAGCCTTGCCCGCGCTGCGAGACGGCAGTGCAACGTATCCGCTACGCGGAGAACGAGACCAACTACTGCCCCCGCTGCCAGACGGACGGCAAGTTGCTTGCCGATCGCTCCCTGTCGCGCCTGCTGAAAAAAGACTGGCCGCGCACGATCGACGAGTTGGAGCGCACGCGCACCGGGGCCTGACTCAACTGGCGAAGGCGATCCACCAGGCGAGGGCCAGCAGCGTCGGGGCGACCCCCGCCATGGTCCACTGGGCGCGCATGCTCGGGGGGCCCTGGCGACGCAGCACCTCGCCCCACGCCCAGCCGCCGCCGAGGCCGCAGAGAAAGCCGGTCAGGTGAGCCCCGACGTCCGTGCGTTCGTCGCCCACGCCGAGGAAGGCGAGGAGGGCGACACCGGCGACCACGGGGCCGAGGCGCCGCAGCCAGCGCTCGCCGGCCTGGGCCAACTGCACTCGCCATTGGAACGCCGCGATGAGTCCGAGGGCGGCGAACACGCCGGTGGAGGCACCGACGGCCGAGTGACTGATCGGCTGTAGCCAGGCATTGAGCAGATTGCCGGCGGCCCCGCACAGTAGGATCGTGAGCCACGCGGCTCCGCTCCCGAGCGAGAGGCTGGCGATGAACCCGAACACCACCCCGAACACCAGATTGCCGAGCAGGTGGGCCATGTCCAGATGCAGGGTCAGGGCGGTGAATACGCGCCACCACTCGCCATCGCGGACCAGTCCGGCTTGCAGGCGTCCGGCCTCCAACCAGTCCCGACTGCCAAGGAAGGTGGTCTGGGCAAAGGCGAAGAACACCAGCGTCAGAACCAGGGCCATGGCGCCGAAGCGTGCGCCGAGCGCCGCCTGACGCGGCCGCGCGAGCGTATCGGCGCCCGTGCCCCAGCGATCCTGCCCGCCCTGGTGTTCGGCCTCGTAGCGGACGATCTGCTCCAGCGCGTGGGCGGCGAGGGGCTCCGGCACCAGCAGCATCAGGGCGCCCTGCGGGTCGCGCGCCCACTCGCAGGGCAGATCCAAGGCCGTCAGGACGAACGCACGATCTGCCAGTCGTTGGTAGTCGCGGCCTCGAAGGACCACGCGCCAGCCCGGCCAGAGCTCCCCATCTGCGCTCATCGAAGGATCCTGCCGTCGTCACCACCGCCTTCCTTGCCTGCCGTCGGGGCGGCCGTTACTGTCGTCAGTCCCGCCGCCTGAAGTGGAAAACTAAATCCGCTGGATCCGGTCAGAGGTGAGCATGAACACTCGTAACGCTTGGTCATTTCCTACCGCTCTCGCCCTATTCGCTGCGTTGTTCGCGCCGCTCCACGCGTCGGCGATGACCGAAGAGGAGGAGATCCTCATCGGCCGCCAAGCCCACGCGCAGATCCTCCGCCAGTATCGCGTCTACAAGGACGAGAAACTGCACGAGTACGTACGCTCGGTCGGCTCGCGCCTCGCCGCGGTGGGCGAGCGCCCCGAGCTCAAGTACACCTTTACTGTGCTCGATTCGCCGGAAGTCAATGCCTTCGCGGCGCCCGGCGGCTACATCTACGTGACCCGCGGCCTGATGAGCTACCTCAACAGCGAGGCCGAACTCGCTGCCGTGCTCGGCCACGAGGTGGGCCATGTGGCTCTGCGTCATGCGGCGCGGGGCGAACGTAATTCCCAGCTCACCAACATGCTCGGCACGCTGCTCGCGGTCGCCACCGGCGTGCCCGGGGCGATTTTCGCGGGTGATTTCGCTGGATCCGTGCTCACCGCGGGCTACGGCCGCGGCCTGGAACTCGAGGCGGATGAGGCGGGGGCGCGCTACCTGGCCGCGACCGGCTACGACCCCGAGGCGATGATCGATGTCATCCGCGTGCTCAAAGATCAGGAGATCTTCGAGCTCAAGCGGGCTGAGGTGGAAGATCGCGAACCCAACGTCTACCACGGCGTCTTCGCTTCTCACCCCTCCGCCGACACCCGCCTGCACGAGGTGGTGAAGAAGGCGGGCAAGGCCAAGGAGGGTGCCGAGGGCGAGGTGCTCAACGAGTTCACCTTCTTGAACTTCAGCGACGGCATGATGTTCGGCATGTCGCCGGCGGAGCCCCGGCGGGCTCGCGGCGAGCAGCACAACCCCGACATGGGGGTGGGCCTGCGCGTGCCGCTCGGTTGGATCGTCAAGATGGGCAAGAACCAGATCCTCGCCGAGCCGACCGACGCCGATGCCGTGCTGCAGGTAAAGGCGTACAAGAACACGCGAGCGCGAGATCCCAAGGAGGTGCTCATGCGCCGCGTGGGGCGGGACGCGACCCTGCTCGATGCGTACCCTGTGGACGTGAACGGCTTCCCCGGTTACACGGCGATCGCCGAACGTGCCACCTCGCCCTTCGGGCCGAGGAACGTGCGCTACGGCGTGGTGCTGGTGGGCGATCAGGCCTACATCTTCGCTGGCGCCGTGCAGAGCACGACCGACCAGTTGACGTACGATGCGGAGTTCAAGCGCGCGATTACGAGCTTGCGCCTGCTGACGTCGAAGGAGCGCGACCTGGCCCGTCCACGCATCATTCGCCTGGAGCGGGTACAACCGGGCATGACCTTTGCGTACCTGGCGGCCACCTCGCGCTTACCGCACTTCGCCGAGGAGCAGCTGCGCCTGATCAATGGCATGTTCCCCGAGGGCGAACCCGAGCCCGGAAGTTACGTGAAGATTCTGGAGTGATCGCGTGGGAGTGAGTGAGTTGCGCAATGCGCTGATCGGCCTGCTGGGAGGTCCCCTGCTGCTGTTGTTGCTCGGGGCGAGCACGGCACTGAGTCAGGAGGCGGAGGAGACGGACGCCGTCGCCCCCACCGTGAGCAACGCTGACGAGCCCGCCGCCGTCGCCGATGACGCAGAAGCGTTCAGCCGCGAGCTCATCGACCAGCTGGTCGCCGCCCACAGCAGCTACGTGGAGTCGGGTGACGCGCAAAAGGCACTGCAATCCGCCGCTCTGCTGCGCGAGATATACGAGGAGCGCTACGGCGCAGACAGCTTCGAAGCGCTGCCCTATATCAGGCTGCACGCCCACTCGTATCGACGCCTTGGAGACCACAACAACGCTCGGCGCTTGTTCGAACGGGTGATCGCCCTCACGGAACGCTACGATGGGCTCTACAGCTTCAGCCTTGTGGACATGCTCGGCAACCTCTCCCAGCAGTTGGTGGAGCTCGGTGAGGTCGAGGCGGCGGAGAGTGCGTTGCTGAGGGCCAAGTTCATCACCCACCGGCGTCTTGGCATCACCAACCTGGACCAGGTGGAAGTGCTGCGGGCCTTGTCCGATTTCTACCTCGACAGCTCTCAGATCGAAAGGGCGCAGCGCGAGCAGGATTTCATGCTCCGTATCCACGAACGGAAGTACGGCGAGGGCTCGCCGGACCTCATTCCGGCGCTCTTCGAGTACGCGGATTTCTACGTCGTCGGCCTGCAGGACTTTCAGCGGGCGCTGCCCGTGTATCGCCGCGCGCTGGAGATCTTGGAAGAAGCTTACGGGGAAGATGATCTGCGCCTGGTAGAGCCGCTGAAGGGCATCGCGCTTACTTACTCGAAGCGCAGCTACTTCCGGGGCGAAGGCAAGCGTGCGCTGGATCGGGCGGTGTCGTTGTACGAGAACGACGAGTACGCGGACGTCGACGACTACGTCGAGGCCCTGCTGATACGTGGTGACTGGTACCTGCAGAGCAACAACCCTGGCGAGGCCGTGGTCAACTACCAACGCGTTTGGCAGCTCCTGGCGGAAACGGACAGCAGCGGTGGGCGTGCGCAGGCGCAGTTCAGCCAGCCCTACCAGGTCGAGTACATCTATCCGCAGTACGTGTACCCGAGCTTGCGCTCAAGACCTGGTCTGAGCCCGGAAAACTATCTGGAGTTGACCTTCACCGTGAGCCCTGAGGGGAGGGTGACCAAAGCCCGTGTTTCCGACAGCACAGCCACTCGACGGATGGAGAATGAATCGCTCTCGGCCATTCGAGCGGCGCACTTCCGACCGGCATTGGTCGACGGCGAACCGGTCGCCGCAGACGTCACCATGCGCCAGTTTTTCAGAGCGCGGCCTTCGAGAAAGAAGTAGGCGCTAGCCCTCGAGGGCGAGGAACTCCACGAGGCGGTCCGCCAAGCCCCGGCACGCGGTCACCCGCGTTCGCGCGATGATGGGGATGGGCACCACGATCGCCGGCAGGTAAGACGTACCACGCGCGGAGCTGGTCATGACGCCAGCATCGGTGGACGTCTCCAGATCCCAGATCGACGCCTCGTAGTTGCTGTCGTTCTCCCACCACTGAAAGCCCAGGCAGCCGACGCCAGCACCGATCTCGCAGGTGATGCTGCCGCCGCCGTCGACGGTTTCCGTCTCGCCGTCGAGCCACACGATGTAGCGCACCCCCGTGTCTTCGAGCCGTTCGGTGACGCCCGGGTGTGCCAACAGCTCAGGCAGGTCTTCCACGGTGGTGGGGGCGTAGCGGGGTTCGAACCAGGGGAACAGGCCGTCCAGGAATTCCTGTTCCGTGCGCAGCTCCATCCCGGGGTTGCCGGTGAGCAGCGCATCGGCGACGCAGTTGGTAAACCCCTGCTCCGCTTCTCGTTGGTTGTTGAAGCGCCGCGTGAGGAGCACCACGGCGTCGCCCGAGGCCATACCTCCGCTGGTCACCGACTGGCGGGCCTCTTCCACACGCGCCGTCACGCAACCGGTCTGAGACAGGGTCACGGCGAGCAATGGGAGCAGCGCGAGCGCACCGCGAACGTGAGTGCCTGGAAGTGTCTTGCGCATCATGAGCCCTCGCTGAGGCCGACGACCGACGGCCGTTTCTGTAGGTCTAGTGCTAGGACCGCAGCGGCGTCCCGAAGTGCTTCTTCATTCGCTTGCGAGAGCGAATTGGTGCCAACCAGGCCAGTGGCTCGGGTGCGTCCGTAGCTGTCCACCTTCCAGCTGTCCAGCACGTCACCTGACGGTGACAGTAGGTCGACCTTGTAGCGGATCGACACAGAGTAGAAGTCGACGCCTGATTGGTCTGGGGTCAGAAACGCGTACTCGTCCACCGATGGGGCGATGATGGCGTCCACGCCATCGCCGCGCGGTTCATCCAGGGGCACGTGGGCGCTGAACACGGAATCGACCATTCGATCGAACATATTCACGTTGGCCTCGCCGAGTTCGACGTTGATCTCGGGCCCGTAGAGCAACTTCTCGATGTAGAGAAAGTTGCGGAAGTCCTCCTCGTAATACACGCCGATGGTGACCGGCAGGGCAGCCATCAAGGGCGTCGGCACGCTTGCCGGCACCTCGATGTTGCGGGCGCAGCCGACCATCAGCAATGCGAGCGCGCCGCAGGCGAGGGCGGCAGGAATCCTTCGAACGCGCCAGATCTTGCGAATCATTGACGAGCCTTACCTTGCTCCTTTCCGGTGAATCCCCATCCTGCCCCGAGCCCTGCCCCGGTGGCAATGTCATCGACGTTTCGGGAGTGGCGTTGTATCGTCTACGTCGAGCCGATCGGCGCTTCGACGGCACCTCCCGGGCATCGGGCCTGTCACCCACCAGCGTCGGGCCGAACCATCTGCTTTTTCTCCACTCTAAGCCTGCGGGTACCCGACTCCGGCAAACCGCTCCCGCCGGCCCGTCGACAACGAGTGGAGCGATAGGGGACACGCCATGCGTACCGCCAAACAGCTCATCCTCGCCGCCGCCGCCAGCGGGGCGTTGCTCACGGGCGCCGCCTGCAACGACCAGCAGCAGCAGACATCGTCCCCGCCCCCGACCAGCTCGCCGTCCTCATCGGGCGGCGCGCCGTCGACGCCGCCGGCCGGGCAGCAGAGTCAATCGCAATCCAGCAGTCGCCAGCAGCAGCAGCGCCAGCAGCAACAGCAGCAGACGGCCTCCAGTTCGTCCTCCAGCAGTAGCAGCTCCTCCTCTTCTTCTTCCAGCTCCAGTTCGCCGTCCAGTCCCAGCGCCTCGCCCTCCATCCCGGGCCAGACGCCCGTGAGCACGGCGAGCCTGCCCCAGGGCGGTCTGCCCAATCCGAACGCGGCCCCGGCGTCGCAGCCCACGCCCGGCTTGCCCAGCAAGCCCAGCGACGGGGGCGGCGAGCCTTCGTCCGCCTCCTCGTCTTCCCAATCGCAGGGTGAGAGCGGGGAGGCGAGCGCGGATGCGTCCACCAACCCTGCGGGCGAGAGCCTCGGCGGCGGCGATGAGTCGGCCTTGCCGCCGGATCCCAATGCCGAGGCGGGCCCCCAGGGCAACGACGATCCGGATCTGTTCGCGGATCCGACCGAGTCGAGTAGTGCCGCGGAAGCGGCGGTAGCCGCAGCGGACGCCGCCTCCGAGGCGGTGGAGGAGGCTCAGGAGTCCCTGGACGAAGCGCTGGCCGAGGCCAGCGAAGCGACGGACTCGGCCAGCGAGTCCCAGCCGAGCGAATCCAGTGAGTCGGCGCAGGAGGATCTGTTCGAGGAGCAGCAGGAGGCCAGCGAGTCGCAGGCCAACAACGCGAGCTCACCGAGCAGCAGCGCGAGTTCCGCCTCCGCCAGCAGCGCCAGCGCCTCTTCCAGCCAGGCGAGCGCCTCGGACAGCTCTTCCGGGGCGACCGCGTCCGCCTCGTCCTCGAGTGCGGCCTCGTCGTCCTCCGCGTCGGCGTCCTCGAACGCGGCTTCGTCATCGTCCTCCGCTTCCTCCTCATCCAGTGCAGCGCAGGCCTCGGCCCAAGCCCAGGCGGCGCAGGAGGCTGCGCAGCAGGCGGTGGACGCGGCACGCGAAGCGGTGGCGGCAGCGTCCGACGCCGCCAGCGACGCAGCGACACGACAGAATCAAAGCGCGGGCGGCGGCGCGCAGGCCTCGACGGCGTCCTCGCCGAGCACCGCCGGCGGCGATGCCTCCGCGCAGCGCCAGCAGTCCGCGTCCACGGACGTAGCCCAAACAAATGACGCCGAGCGCCTCTACCAGGCCTCGATCGAACTCCAACGCGCGGCCGAACAGATGCGCGCTGCCGGCGAAGCCATCGCCGAGGCGAATCAAGAATCGGAGGCGGCCGCCGACGCCGCCAGCAGTGCTGGAGGGTCCGAGGGCGGCAGCTCATCGCCGGCGGGGTCGGAGCAGCAGGGCGACGAACAGCGTGCGGCGCAGGCCGCGGGCGGTGGTCAGCCCGGTGAGGAGGAGGGCGGTGAGCCCGCCGGTGGCGGTACTCCGCAAGAGTCCGGAGACCCCGAAGATTTCGAACGGGCGGCTGAAGCGCTCGAGCGCGCCAGCGCTCAGATGGCGGAGGCCGCGCGAGAGGCTGCCGGCGCGCGGGTGGCTGGCGAGGCCGGTGAACCCGGCGGTCGCAGCGATGACGTGGGTTACCAGCGTCCGCCGCCGCGCGTGGTGGTGGCGGTGCCGATCCCCTCGCGCACGGGGGGCGCTTCGTTGCCGCTGCCGTTGCCGCGCAGTCAGGGAGGCCGTCCCCCGGCCGGCAGCCCGGGTGGGCAGCCGCCGTCGGGGCAATCAGGTGGCGGTGGGCAGCCCGGGGCCCAAGCCACTGGCGGTCAACAGGGCGGTCAACCCGGTAGCCAGGGCCAGAGTTCCCCAGGCGGCGCCGGCGGCGCTATCCCCGATGTCGGCGGTGGCAGCAGCGGCGGCGCGGGCGGCCAGGGCGCTGACTGGGCCGAAGACGATTTGGGTATCGGCGGCGGACAGACCGTAGAGGAGCGCGTCGCCGAGTTGGAGGAAGAACTCCAGGGCAGCCTCGCTAACTACGACGGTGAACTGGCGGACGCGCGGGAAGCCGCGGCCGCCGCTGGGCGTGTTGCCTACGCCGATGTGGTCGGCGGCGCCGGCGGTGGTGGTGGGGAAAACGACGCCGGTGGCGCGCAGAGCGGTGCTGCCGGTGGCGGCGTCGGCGCGACGCAATCCGGGCAGCAAGGGCCTTCGGCCACGCCTGTGGTGCTCAACGGCGGCGGCACCGGCCAGGGCGGCGTCGCGGCGCCGAGCTCGAACACGCGGGTGGACGTGCCCGAGGACATCCCGGACCCTCAGGGTGACGATGTGGTGGCGCGACAGATTCGTGAAGCGGCTATGCGAGAGTCGGACCCGGAGTTGCGCGAGCGCCTCTGGGACGAGTATCGCCGCTACAAGGCAAGTATTTCCGGCGGCTAGCGATGACCGCCGTAGGCTGACAAGCACGATTGGTGCGCGCGGGTAGGTGCGGCCGGTCGTGCGGGAACAGACGAGGAGACGAATGGTGCGCTGGAGCGATTCTCAGGTACCGATGCTTGCCCTGGTGGCAGCGTTCGCGGCGGCCCTTGGTGGGGCTGGCTGCGTGAGTACGACGGTGATTCAGACCGGCGCGGTGACCGCGCAGCAGGCCGAGGTCGAGTTGCCGGAGGAGCAGCTGCTAGATGTGGGTATCACCGTGTTCGACCCCGGCCTGCCGACGCCCGAGGAGAAGGAGGCGACGAAGCAGAAGAAGAACACGGTCTCGATCTCAGAGAGTGTGCGCAACGCCGAAGCTCGCTACATCCCCTACGTGTTGAGCGAGACCCTGCAGCAGACCAACCATTGGGGTGCGGTACGGGTGATTCCGAGTGCCTCGAACAGCGTTGATCTCACCGTCTCCGGTGCCATTCTTCACTCGGACGGAGAACGCCTCAGCCTGCGTGTCGAGGCCCGCGACGCCACCGGCCGCCTGTGGTTTGAGAAGGAATACGATCACCTAACGGGGCAGTTGTCCTATCGGGATTCCCTACCGCTCAACCAGCAGCGCCTCGACCCCTTCCAGGATCTCTACAACATCATCGCCAACGATCTCGCCCTGGCGATGGAGCAGATCACCCCTGAGCAACGGGTGGCGATTCGCCAGGTGGCCGAGCTGCGCTTCGCCGGCGATCTCTCCCCCGAGGCGTTCGGCGATTTCCTGGCCGAAGACGGCGGCTTGTACAAGGCCCGTCGCCTGCCGGCCTACTCCGACCCGATGGTGGCGCGCATGCGCCGCATCCGCGAGCGTGAGTACCTCTTCTTCGACACGCTGGATCAGCATTTCCAAACCTTCGCCCAGGAGATGGACGTGCCCTACGATGAATGGCGCAAGTACACCTACGATGAGGTGATCACCCTGCGCGAAATCCGGCGTCAGGCCCTCGCCCACAAGCTCATCGGCAGCGCTGCCATCGCCGGCGGCTTGTTCGTCAACACGGACAGCAGGGCCGGCAGCCTCGCCGAATGGACCGCGATCACCGGCGGCATTGCCGCGCTCAAGGTGGGCATCGACAAGAGCCGACAGTCGCGCCTGCACGCGGCAGCCCTGGAGGAGCTCAATGGATCCTTCGAGGCGGAGGTGGAGCCCATGGTGGTCGAGATCGAAGGGCAGACCGTCACCTTGCAGGGCTCCTTAGACAGCCAGTTCGATGAGTGGCGCACGATCTTGCGTGATATCTACTCGCTCGAGACGGGCGAGACCTTCAGCACCGCGAGCGACAACGGCGAGAGTGGTACCAGTTCTGCGGCTTCCGGTCAGGGCACCGGAGAAAGCGCACCGCGTTGAACCCGGCTAACGAGGGCGATCGCGCAATCTGCAGAGGGCCGCAGCGGTGGCCGGCGTGTTGAGCGAAGGTCGCCGATTAGACGATCGTTTCGTCCTGCGCCAGCGCCTCGGCGGCGGGCACCACGGCTCCTCGGTCTGGTTGGCGGAAGATCTGCAAGCGTCCCGGCCGGTAGCCCTGAAGTGCTTGGGGCATCCGGCGGATGCGGCGCAACGCCGTGCGTTGCTTGAGCACGAGCGCGCGGCGATGTCCCGCGTGCAGCACAGCGCCGTGGCCCGCGCCCTGGACGTGATCGAGGCCGAGGGCCAGTCCTTCCTCATGATGGATGCGGTGTTGGGCCAGAGCGCCGGCAGCGTGTCGCTCGCTGGCATTCGCCCGCGTGAACTCTCGAGCCTGCGTGGCGCCCCGGGGGAGGACTGGATCCGCCCCGCGTTACAACTCGCCTCCGGCCTTACGGCCGTGCACGACGCCGGGGTCATCCACCGCGACGTCAAGGCGTCCAATGTCCTCATCGATGCGCAGGGCAACGCGCTGCTGATCGATTTCGGTGTCGCCGCGATCGTGAGCGATGCGCCGGCGAAGCATGCCCTGCGCAGCGGCGGGTCGCCCCTGTCGATGAGTCCGCAGCAGCGCGCTGGTGATGCCCCCAGCATCGCCGACGACGTGTACGCCTTCGGTGTGCTGTTGCACGAGCTGGCTTTCGGTCGCGTGCCGGTCGAGGGCGTGAGTGCCGGTGCGGACGCGAGCAGCGCCGGACTGGCCGACCTGATTCGCCGTTGCCTGCAGGAGGCGCCGGCCGATCGCCCGGCGGACCTGCGGCAGGTGGCCAAGGCCCTCGCCCAGGTGGCGAGCACCGATTTCAATGCCACGCGGGCACCATTGGCCCTGCGCGCCGTGAAGGCGGCCGAGTTCATCCAGGCGGCGCCCGTGCGCAGCGTCGCCCGCGTGGGGGCCGCCGCGACCGCCGCGGGCAAGGCTTCCAGGGGTGCCAGCGGCGGCGTGCCCTGGCGCTTGCTCGGCGCGGTGTCCGCCGTGTGGTTGCTCGTGCTCTCCGGGGTAGTGCTGAGCTTGCTGTCGCCGAAGGTGGATGCACCCGCCACGGTGGGTCGCACCTCAGCGCCGCCCGCGCCCACCGCGGAAGAACCTTCGCGCGCGGAGTCCAGCATCGCCGCGCCGATGGAGTTCGCGCGCCTGCGCCGCGAGCGCGACGCGATGCTCGATGACGTCAACCGCGTGCTCGATCTACGCTCGGCCCTCGAGGCCCGTGACGTCGCCAATTGGGGCGGGGACGCCTACCTCGAGGCCGTCGCGCTCGGGGATCGTGGTGATGAGTTGTTTAAGGCTAACGATTTTATTGCATCGGCGGAGGCCTACGCGCAGGCGGCGACCCTGTTCGAGGAATTGGAGGTCCAGGCGCCGGAGGTGGCCGCCAGTCGCTTGCAGGATGGCTGGGCAGCCTACGAGGCGGGTAAGGCGGCGGACGCCATTCTCGCCTTCGAGCAGGCCCTCGCCATCGACGATTCGCTGCGCGATGCGCGCGATGGCCTCGGCCGGGCACAGCAGCTGGACCAGGTGCTGGCGCTCACGAGCAAGGCCCAGGACCTGGAGCGCGCCGGTGACCTGCGCGATGCGGCCAGCGCTTACGAGCAGGTGCTCGCCCTCGACGGCGATCGTCAGGATGCGCGCACGGCGCTGGCCAATCTGCGCTCGCGCCTCGATCGCTCGAGCTTCGATCAGCGCATGTCCGAGGGCTTCGCGGCCCTGTCGGCGGGGGACTTCACCGGGGCGAGGCGCGCCTTCGAGGCTGCCGGCCGCCTCGACCCCAACGCCAGCGTGGTACGCGATGCGCTCGCCCAGGTGGATGTGGATGCGCGCGGCCAACAGCTTTCCGCCCTCGGCACCAAAGCGGAGCAACTGGTGGCACAGGAACGCTGGCGTGAGGCGTTGGAGGCCTACGACCAGGCCCTGGCCATCGATGCCAGCCTGCGCTTCGCCCGCGAGGGGCGCGAGGTCGCGGCGCGCATGAGCGAGCTTTACGAGCAGCTGAGCTTCTACGCCGATGACCCCCAGCGGCTAACGGACAACTCGATCCTGCAGCGAGCGGCGCGGGTCCTCGACAGTGCGCGCCAGGCGACGCCTCGCGGCCCTCAGCTAGAGGAGCGCCAGGACCGCCTCGCCCGCGCCATCGACGAGGTGCGCCAACCTGTCCTCGTGCGCCTCGCGTCGGACAACCGGACCGAGGTGCGTATTCTGCGCGCGGCGGATCTGGGACGCTTTCAACAGACGGAACTACAGCTGCGACCCGGCCGCTACACGGTCATCGGCACGCGCGACGGTTACCGTGACGTACGCGAGGAATTCACGGTGACCGTCGGCGGGCAGAGCCAGGTCATCGATGTGCGCTGTGTGGAGAAGATCTGAATCGATGGGTAAGCGGCGGTGAGCGCAAGCAGGTTACTGATAGGGCGGGGCGGTGAAGAGGACGCCTACGTGCTGCCGGTCACCCTCGGCCGGACGGCGCAGGGCGGCTTGGGCATCGGTGACAGCCAATCCGCTCAGGCCGAGCTGAGCGAGCTCGAGGGGGGCGAGATCTGGTTGCGCCCGGCGCCTGGCGGCACGGTGCTGCACAACGGCGTCGCCGTGGGCGAGCACGGTGTGCCCTTGCGGGCCGGCGATCAGGTGGTCCTGGACGGGCAGTCCTATCTCGTCGGCCGTCCCGCTGCCGGGGTGTGCTCGTTGACGCACGTCGGTGGCGAAGCCTTGTCGGCCACCCTGCCCCCGGACGAGGCGGAGGTCTCAGCCCTGGCGGCGAGCCCCAACATCGCGCCGGCGGCAGGAGATGCCATCGGCGCCACGCCCATCAGCGCCAGCGCTGCAGGAGCGGGGCGCACCGCTGGCAGCAGCGATGCTGCCGCTATCGCGCCCGCCGAATTTTCCCGTTCGGCGCCCGTGGTCGAGCGCTCGCGCGGCGTGCCTTGGCAGGTGCCCGCGGGGCTAGTCGCGGCCGTGTTTCTCGTCGGCCTATGGTTTGTGTTCACTGCTCGGTCGGTGACTCTCGACATCACGCCGGCGCCGGAGAGCGTCAGCGTGGAAGGAGGCCTGTGGAAGGTCTCCTTGGCGGAGCGACGCTTGATGCGCGCCGGCGAGTATCGGGTGGCGGCCGAACTCGAGGGCTATCACCCGTTGCAGGAGGTATTCACCGTCGGCGCGGCGCCTGCCCAGACCTTCACCTACGAGATGGCGAAGCTCCCCGGCCGCATCACGGTGCAGACCGATCCGCCGCAGGGCGTGTCCCTGACCGTGGACGGGGAAGAGCAGGGGGCCACGCCCCTGCAGGTGCTGTCGGTGGAACCCGGTGAGCGTGTGTTCGCGGCGAGCGCGCCACGCTATCAGTCGGCGAGCGTCACCGTGGACATCGAAGGACTGGACCGACCGCAGACGGTGGAGTTGGCGCTCGCCCCGGATTGGGCGGACGTGGAGGTGAGTAGCTCGCCGCCGGGCGCGGAGATCCGCGTGGACGATGAGGTACTGGGGGCCACGCCGGCCACCGTAGAGGTCTTGAGCGGCACGCGTCAGTTGGAGCTGAAGCTCCCCGGGCACAAGCGCCATCGCCAGTTCCTGCAGGTACGCGCGGGAGAGCCCCAAGCCCTGGCGCCGGTCACCCTCGCGGCCGCAGACGGCTTGGTGAACCTGCGATCGACGCCGACGGGCGCCCTGGTCACGGTGGATGGCCGCTTCGCCGGGCAGACTCCCGTCGAGTTGGAGCTGCAGCCCGATCGTAGCCATCGCATCCAGCTCAGCAAGGCAGGCTACCAGCCCCTGAGCCAGCGGGTCACGGTGCCGAGCGGCCAGGAGCGCAGCTTGCAGCTGTCTCTGCAGGCGATCACGGGCACGGTGGTGATCGAGGTCGAGCCTGCGGATGCGGAGCTGTTCGTCAACGGCCGCTCGGTCGGCACGGGCGTGACCCGGGTGAGCTTGCCGGCCGTGGAGCAGGTGATCGAGGCGCGTCGCGCGGGCTACGCGGCGGCAACCGCGCGCGTCACCCCCCAGGCGGGCTTCGAGCAGCAGGTGAGCATCGCCCTGCTGACTGAGGACGATGCGGCGTACGCCGCGATACCGAAGCAACCGGTGGTGGGCCCGGGCATCGCCCTGCAGTTCATCGATCCGGAAACGGTGCCGGGCAATCGCGACGGCGTCCTGCGCTTTTCCATGGGCTCCTCGCGCCGCGATCCCGATCGCCTGGCGAACGAAGTGCAGTACGAGGTCGAACTCACGCGGCCCTTCTACGTCTCAACTAGAGAGATCAGCAACGCACAGTTCAGCGCCTTCCGCCGCGGCCACCGCTCCGGCGCGCTGGCGCAGAACCCGTTGGGCGATCCGCAGCAGCCGGCGGTGCAGGTGAGCTGGCAGGACGCGGCGGCGTACTGCAACTGGCTCAGCCGCCAGGAGGGCTTGGCGCCGGCCTACGTCGATCAGGGCGGGCAGCTGGTGGCCGCCTCGCCCATGACCACGGGCTATCGACTGCCAACGGAGGCTGAGTGGGCGTGGCTGGCGCGCTTTGCCGGTGGCGAGGCCTTGAAGTTCCCTTGGGGCGATCGCCTGCCGCCGACGGAGAACTCCGGCAACTACGCTGGCGCGGAAGCGCGCTCCGTCGTCGGTGCGCAGCTTCGCACCTATGAAGATGCTTTTGTGGTGAGTGCGCCGGTGGGGTCCTTCCCGCCCGGTCGCCTCGGGTTCTACGACCTCGGCGGCAACGTGGCCGAATGGGTCCACGACTGGTTTGGGATCAATGTCGAGCCCGGTCCCTTGCGCGACCCGCTGGGGCCGAACTTCGGGCGCCAGCGCGTCGTGCGCGGGGCGAGCTTTCTCACCAGCGGCGCCACGGAGCTGCGCCTGACCTATCGAGACTTCGATGACAAGGCGCGCGAAGACCTGGGGTTCCGTGTGGCCCGCTACTATCGCTGAGCGAGAGGTGTGTGATGAGTGAATCCAAGATCCGCGCTGAGACCTTACCCAACGCCGTGCGCCTTAGCCTGATGGGCTTGGCGCTATTTGCCCTGCTCGGCGCAGGCGCCGTGGTGCTGGCCCAGGGTGGCGAGGACGAGCCGGCAGCGGAGGAAGAGGACTTCGGCGCCGGTGATTTCAGCGCGCCCACGGCCCAGGGCGAGGAAGAGGCGCCCCAGCGCATCGACCTGGGCAACAGCGGAGGCGGTGGCGCCATCACCGCTGAAGAGGCCGCGGAGGCGGCGAGCCCGCGCACGGACGGCGGGGACGCCTCGGATGAGGACGGCGCCGGTGTCGATGACACCATCTTCGTGCCCACCGAGGAGATCCGCGTGGACACAGACATCGCATTTCCGGTTGATATCTAGAATAAAGAGTTAACGCGCATGACAGGCAGCAGCCGACGCTACGGGTTCGAGTTCTTCTTCCAGCTGACCGCGCTGGTGATCGTGATCATAGCGGTGCACGCCGTGTACGTGACCACCGTGCGTCCACTGGCCGATGCCATCATGGAGCAGCAGGCGGAGAACATCGAAGCTGACCCCAACTACGTGCCCGAGCGGTCCGTGTACATCGTGGTCCGCGACTTCGAACAGGAGACCTGCTTCATCCTCATGTTGTGGGCCATGGCCATCATCGGCCTGAAGGGATGGGAGGCGCTCGGCGAGCGACGCATGCTCGATGGCGAACTCATTCCCTTGGCGGAGGGCCTGAGTATCCTGCCGTCGGACACGCGCGAGTACGCGCGCCCGGTGCAGGCCTTGCCCGACGGCCAGCGTCAGATGCTCCTGCCGCGGGCGCTGCTGACCGCCCTGCATCGCTTCTCCTCCACGCGCGACGTGCAGGATACCTCCACGGCCGTGCGCTCGGTCTGCGATGCGGAGAGCGATCGACTCGATTCGGAACTCTCCCTCGTCCGCTACATCGCCTGGGCTATCCCATCCGTCGGCTTCATCGGCACCGTGCGCGGTATCGGCGCGGCCCTCGGTGAGGCGCACAAGGCGGTCGAGGGCGACATCACGGGCGTCACCGCCAATCTCGGCGTGGCCTTCAACTCCACCTTCGTCGCCCTCCTGCTCAGCATCGTGTTGATGTTCGTGCTCTACCAGCTGCAGCAGTTTCAGGAGCGCCTGGTGCTGGACACGCAGAGCTATTGCGATGAGCACCTGATCGCTCGCCTGCAGGTGCGCGGCGCATGAGCACGCTAGTGCTCGAGCTGGCCGATTCGGGCGTTTCCGCCTGGAACGACAAGGCCGCCTCGCTGGTCTCGAGCCCTGGCTACGCCCTGCTCGAGGCCGGTGCGGTGCAGGCGGTGGGCGAGGATGCTTACGCCCGCGCCCGCCTGCAACCCCGCGCCATCCACGATCGCTTCTGGGACGAGCTCAGCCTGGAACCCCTGGCCAGTGCGGCCGCCAACGGCCAAACGGCGGCGGACCTGGCCTGCGAGCACCTTACGCGCGTGTGGGAGTCGCTGCGCAGCCATGAGCCGAAGGAAGTCTTCCTCGCCGTGCCGGGTACCTACGACCGCGATCAGCTGGCCCTGGTGCTGGGCATCGCTCGCGAGGCCGGGTTGCCGGTGACGGGTCTCATCGACGCGGCGCTGGCCGCGGTGCAGGCCAGCGACCCCGGGCGCACGCTCATGCACCTCGACGTGCATCTGCACCGAGCCCTGATCACCCGCTTCACGCAAGGCGAACAGCTCTCGCGCGCCGGCGTGGAAAGCACGCGCGGCAGCGGGCTGCGCGAGCTGCGCGAACGCTGGATGGGGGCGATCGCCAACGCCTTCGTCGAGCGGACGCGCTTCGACCCGCTGCACCTGGCCGAGCACGAGCAGCAGCTGTACCAGCAGCTGCGCGCCTTGTCGGCTGACCTCGGTAGCGAGGGTCGCTTGTCGCTCGAGATCAGCACCTCCGGGGCGACCCACAGCGCGCAGGTCGACGGGCAAACCCTGCGAGAAGCTGCCGATCAGGAATATCAGCGACTGCTCGAGCTGGTGAGCGCTGCCAGTACGCCGGGCGAGGCGTTGCTGCTGCAGCTGTCCCACCGTGCCGGATCGCTTCCTGGCCTTACGGAGTTGCTAGGCGAGCTGCCTGGCGTTGAGGTGCAGGTGTTGGGCCCCGACGCGGTGGCCCACGGTGTCCTCGCCCTCGGTGACGCGCTACGCCAACAGGACGGCGGCGAGGGCGTGCCCTACCTGACCCAGGTGGCCTGGCAGCAGGCGGGCGCGGCGAGTGCCTCCGCGCCCTCGGCGCCGCCCCGGCTGACCCCGACGGCGGACCAGATGCCCACCCACGTGGTGTACGAGGGGCTCGCCCAACGCTTGTCCAGTACCCCCTTGATGGTCGGTGCTCAGGTAGGAGGCGACGGCGTCCCCGCCCTCCAGCTCGGCGCACCCCTGCGCGGGGTGTCGCGCCAGCATTGCGCCCTTAGCGTCGGCGCGGACGGGCTCGTCACGATCACCGATCACAGCACGCACGGCACGTGGCTCAACGGGCATCGCATCGATGGCCAGGCCGCCCTGCGCCTGGGTGATCGCCTGCGCGTGGGCACGCCCGGTCACGAGCTGCACCTCGTGCGCGTCACGAGCTAGCGACGATGGCACGGCGCAGCCGCCTCAACGCGTTCAGCCTGTCGTTCCTCGACATCATGTCCTGTGGCTTCGGCGCGGTGGTCCTGTTCTTCATGATCATCAACAACGAGTCGCGCGTGCGCGCCGACGACGCCGAAGCCGAACAGCTCAGTGAGGTCACGCGCCTGGAGCTCGCCCTCGACACCCAGCAGGAACGTCTGGCGGAGGCGCGCAACACGCTGGCGCGCGTGGTCGACGAGCTCGACGCCACCCAGGGCCGCAGCGCCCAGCTCATCTCCCGCCTGGAGTTGACCCGCGAAGAGCTCGCTGACCTCGAGGAGAAGACGGCGGCGAGCCGGGAGAACGTGAACAAGCTCACCTCCGACCTGCAGTCCGTCGACGATGAGACGGAGCGCCTGCGGGTGGAGTCGGAGGGGGCGGACTTCGGCAACGCCCGACGGGCCTTCGAGGGTGAGGGTCAGCGCCAGTACCTCACGGGCCTGCGCCTCGACGGCGAGCGCGTGCTGGTACTGCTGGATACCTCCGCGAGCATGCTGGATGAGACGATCGTCAACGTGATTCGCCGGCGCAACATGCGCGATGAAGACCGCAAGGCAGCGCCGAAATGGCAGCGCGCCGTGCGCACGGTGGAATGGCTGATCGCACAACTCCCGCAGGAGTCGGCGTTCCAGCTCTACGCCTTCAACACCGCCGCCCAGCCCACGCTCGAGGGCACCGGCGGCATGTGGTTGGGCCTGGATCAGGCCACCCGCCTCGAAGAGGTGGTGGGCGGACTGAAGGAGCTCTTACCGAACGGAGGTACTAGTCTGCATAACGCCTTCCTCGTGGCCCAGGAGTTCGAGGAGCCGCCGGACAACATCGTGCTCATCACCGACGGCTTGCCCACGCAAGGGCGCAACCCGCCGAGGCGGGCCACCGTGAGCGCGCGCCAACGCCTGCGCCATTTCGAAGATGCGATCGATCAGTTGCCCAGCGAGGTGCCCGTGAACATCATCCTGTTCCCGATGGAGGGTGATCCACGCGCCTCCAGCGCCTTCTGGCAGCTGGCCCAGTTCACCGCCGGGTCCATCATGAGCCCCTCGAGGGATTGGCCATGAGCGATACGCCGTCCTCCAGGCGCCGCTCGCGGCGCGAGGTGGAGCAGGTCAGCCTCTCCTTCCTCGACGTGATCAGCTGTGGCTTTGGCGCGGTGATCCTGCTGCTGGTGATCTCCAAATTCTTCGAACCCGTCAACCTCGAGCGACGCGGTGAAGAGCTCGACGGCGTGATCCAGGCGCTCGAGGCTCAGCTGCAGGAGATTCGCGGGCAGGCCACCATCCTCAACCGTGAACTCGCGGGCCGCGAGTTGCAGCTCTCAGAGTACCGGGAGCTGCTGGCCCGTCTGCAGGGGGATTTCTCCAAGGTGCAGGGCGAGTTCGAGTCGACGCGCCGTGAGTCGGAAGTGACCGCCATCATCGAGGAGCGCCTGGCCGTGGCCCGGCAGGATCTCAGCGAAGAGATGGAACGGCTGATCGGGCGGAACTACCGTCGCAACCTGGAGGATACGATCGGCGGGATCCCCGTCGACTCGGAGTACATCGTCTTCATCGTCGACACCTCCGGCAGTATGCAGAACTACGCCTGGGATCAGGTGATGCGCACGCTGGAGCAGACCCTGGACGTCTACCCCACGGTCAAGGGCATGCAGGTCATGAACGACATGGGGGACTACATGTTCCCGCGCTACGCGGGCGAGTGGATCCCAGACACGCCCTCGCGGCGCAAGGCGGTGATCGATCGTATGCGCACCTGGGCGCCGTTCAGCAACTCGAGCCCCGTCGAGGGGATTCAAAAGGCCATCTCCACCTTCTACGCACGCGACAAGCGCATCAGCCTCTACGTGCTCGGTGATGAGTTCGCGAGCGGTGGATCGATGGAGAACGTGCTGGATACGGTGGACCGGCTCAACCGCCTCGATGCGCAGGGTTCGCGACGGGTGCGTATTCACGCCGTCGGCTACCCCACGCAGTTTCTCGCCAATTCCGCCCGTCGCGTGACCGGTGTGCGCTTCGCCACGCTCATGCGGGCTATGTGTGAGCGCAACGGTGGCACCTTCGTGGGCTTGATCGACTGATCCTAGTGTCCTGTCCCGTAAGTTCGTTGAAGAATTCGCGGGTACTTTTTGCCCCTAGGCGCGTTGCTCCTCCTCCCGTGGGGCCTGCCACGCTCGTCGTCGCGCCGCGCCTAGGAACAAAAAGCCCCGTGCGACTTCT
>JBCBZW010000066.1 GCA_039815145.1 Pseudomonadota bacterium | reverse complement strand
AGGAGTTCCACCCCGGCTTCCGCAACTCCCTCGCCAGCTACACGGTGAGCCTCCTCAATCCCAAGGTCATCGCCGATCTGGACCTGCACGGCCACGGCCTCGAGATCCGCAACCGGCCCATCGGCAACTTCATGCCGCTGGACAGCGAACGATCCCTCGCGACGGGCACCGACCTGGCCGCAACCCAGGCGGAATTCGCCCGCCACTCGACACGCGACGCCGCGGCCTTGCCCGCCTACTACGACTGGCTGGAACGAGCGGCGGATGTCCTACGCGACATGCTCCTCGAAACGCCGCCGAACGTAGGTGGCGGCCTACTCGATCTATGGCGCGCCGGGCGCCTCGCCAACCGAATGCGAAAGCTACCGCAGTGTGATCAAGACGCCGTGTTCCAACTCTTCACCGCCAGCGCCGCGGACGTGCTGGACGGCTGGTTCGAGAACCCCCACATCAAGGCGCTCTTCGGCTTCGACTCCATCGTCGGCAACTTCTCCACCCCCTACTCAGGCGGCAGCGCTTACGTGCTGCTTCACCACGTGTTCGGTGAGGTGAACGGCGTATCCGGGGCCTGGGGGCATGCGGTCGGGGGGATGGGCGCGATCTCGGAGTCGATCGCCGCTGCCGCCCGCGCGGCGGGAGCGGCGATTCGCTGCGACGCGCCCGTGGCCGAGGTGTTGGTGAATGACGGGAGGGTCGCAGGTGTTCGTCTGGAAGACGGCACTGAAGAGCACGCACCTATCGTCGCCGCTAACGTGACGCCGAAGCGACTGCTCCTCGATCTGCTGCCGGCGGGCGCACTGTCATCGGAGGTCCAACAGCGAGTGGAGCGCACGCGCTACGGCTCCGGGACGTTTCGGATGAACGTCGCACTCGATCGCCTGCCGACCTTCACCAGTCGGCCCGAACCCGGCGCCCATCACAGCGCGGGGATCATCATCGCGCCGACCCTGGACTACATGGAACAAGCCTATGTCGACGCTCGCCGCGAGGGGTGGGCGCGCGAGCCGATCGTCGAGATGCTCATCCCGAGTACGCTGGACGATTCCCTGGCGCCGCAGGGTAAACACGTCGCCAGTCTCTTCTGCCAGCACGTGAGTCCCCAGCTGCCGGACGGTCGGGACTGGAACGACGCCCGCGAGACCGTGGCCCAGCACATGATCGCTACGGTGGACCGCTACGCGCCTGGTTTCGCTGACAGCGTGCTGGGGTATGTGGCGCTGAGCCCTGCGGATCTGGAGCGCAAGCTGGGGCTCACGGGCGGGGACATCTTCCATGGCGCGTTGGCGCTGAATCAGCTCTACAGCGCGCGGCCGATGCTCGGGGCGGCCAACTATCGGATGCCCGTGAAGGGGCTCTACCTGTGCGGTAGCGGTGCCCACCCGGGCGGTGGTGTGACGGGGGTGCCCGGTCACAACGCCGCGCGGGAGATTCTTCGGGATAGAGTCGGCTAGGGATATCGCCTCCTGAAAGCCAACCGACCCACGCCACCGGGAAGGTCGATTAGCTCGACCTACCGCAACTAGAACACGGGTGCGGATGAAGCCGCTCAGGTTGTTGATGGCGCCCGCCGAGGCGTCGCGCAGCGTCACGGTATCGTCCGCCGTGCCAGATCTAACGACGCTGATGTTGTAAACCACATCAGTTTCGTGTGAATGGTAGGCTACCCTGAGCGCTCCGATAGTTCCGTGTGCCCGCACGCGCTGGGAACGTCATATCGCTGAGTGATAACCAGACATAAAGCTGGCTGCTCGCCTTTGGGCTATCGGGCTGTCTGAAGTAGGTAAGCTCGATGCTCTTCAACTCGCTGACATTCGTTGTTTTCTTTGCCCTCGTGCTAGCGGTACACTACTCGCCACTTGCATGGACCGGCAAGAAGGTCAGCCTGCTGCTCGCAAGCTACCTCTTCTACGCAGCGTGGAGCCCTCCCTTCGTGCTCCTGCTGTGGCTATCCACGCTGGTGGATTGGCACGTTGCCCGGCGCTTGCACGGCGAAGAGCGACCGCGTCAGCGCCTGGCGTGGCTATGGCTATCGATCGGTGTGAATCTTGGCGTACTCGGGTTCTTCAAGTACGGCAATTTCCTCAACGAGAACTGGGCACTCCTGATGCAGACGGTCGGGGTGGACTACGTGCCTCCCGAGTGGGGCATCGTGCTCCCCGTGGGTATCAGCTTCTACACATTCCAGACTATGGCCTATTCGCTGGATGTGTACCTGAGGCGCGCGAAGCCGGCGGACTCGCCCCTGGACTTCGCCCTCTTCGTCACCTTCTTCCCGCAGCTCGTGGCTGGCCCCATCGTGCGTCCAACGCATCTGATTCCCCAGTTCGCAACACCTCACGTCGCCTCGGCAAGGCAACTTGGATGGGGCCTCAGCCTGATGGTGCTGGGCTTGTTTCAGAAGGTGGTGATCGCGGACATGCTGCTCGCGCCTGCCGCGGATGAGGTCTTCGGTGCTGACGAAATGGTCAGCTTCCTCGACGCCTGGCTGGGGACGCTCGCCTTCTCTGGCCAGATCTTCAGCGACTTCGCCGGCTACTCCACCACGGCCATCGGCACGGCCATGTGCCTAGGATTCTCGTTGCCGGACAATTTCAGATTCCCCTACGCGGCAATCGGGTTCTCGGACTTCTGGCGGCGCTGGCACATATCCCTGTCCAGCTGGTTGCGCGATTACCTATACATTCCTCTCGGTGGCAATCAGCGCGGCGTCTCGCGAACCTATATCAATCTGATGCTGACGATGCTCCTGGGAGGTCTGTGGCACGGTGCGGCATGGACCTTCGTGGTCTGGGGTGGTCTGCATGGTCTGTATTTGGCTGTCGAGCGCTTCGTACGCGCGCGCTGGGGACACCTTCGCATCGCCAGCGCCAAGCTCTTCCGCCTCGCCCTGGCACTGCTCACCTATCTTCTGGTGAATGTCACCTGGGTGTTCTTCCGCGCAGAGGACTTCCCAACGGCGTCGCGGTTGTTGGTCGCTATGACTGGCTTTGCCCCCACAGATGCAGCCACTCCACTGCCCACCCTGTACATCATCCAGGTCACCACGGTGATTGCCCTGATGGTGACAGTGCACTGGCGCATGCGGGAGCGGACGCTCGAGTCCGTCGCCGCGCGGACACCGCCTTGGCTACTGGTGAGTCTCCTGGCGGCGATGTCGTTCGCAATTGTAGTCACCCAAGGATCAGGCGATGCCTTCATCTACTTCCAGTTCTGAGATCGACTATCGGCAGGTGCCCGATCGGCCCTGGGGGCAGATTGCGCTAGGTATCGTGCTGGTGGTCGCGATGGCGATGACGGGCTGGGAGATCCTGGCACGGCGGATGCAGCATTTGCCCGGTAGCTACGGGTATCACCGCGATGCGATGTGGGCCTATGAGCGAGGCAAGCTCGATGGAGAGGACCATGGGATACGATTGGTCATCGCCGGGTCCAGCCGCATTCTCTTCGCATCGGATCTCGACATCATGGAACAGCGAACGGGGACGCGCCCCCTGCAGCTGGCCATCGAGGGAACAGGGCCAGCGCTGTACGTCAAGGACGTGGTGGAGAACACCGACTTCGACGGTCTGATTCTGGTGGGGGTCACACCCTTCCTCTTCAATCGCCTGGATGAGGGCTTTCTCGGCGACGGCGCACTCGCGTGGCAAGCCGGCGTCGGGCCATCGAAGTGGACCGACTGGAAGCTGCACAACGTGCTGGCCGAGCGCTTCGGGTTCATCGATACTGCCTTCGATCTGCCCGCGCTGCTCGAGCACTACACCTACGAGTGGCTCCCCGTGCGCGAGGGTGCTGTCAACCTCCAGGCGGACAGTGAGTGGAAGCTAGGAGATCACTTTGCCGATCGACAAACCGATATGTGGGCGCCGATCGAGTCCCCGGAGAGCTTCGACAACGCACAGATACTGGCATTCTGGACCCCCGGCCTGATGCGCCCGAAGCCCACCCCGGAGCGGCTGGCACAGATCACTGACGAGGCGATCGCATTTCTTGCACCGGTGCAGGCAACGCTTCGGGCGCGGGGCGGGGACTTGGTCTTCGTGCGGATGCCGGGGCGTGGGCTCTACCAGGAGTTCGCGAGCGTTGCGAACTACGACGAGTTGGCGTGGAAGCCCTTCATCGAGGGGCTGGGTGCAGTGGGCATCAACTCGATGGAGTATCCAGAGCTGTCTGATGACTTGGATATTCCAGAGTGGTCACATCTATCCCGGGCCAGTCAGGATCTTTGGTCTGTGCGTTTGTTCGACGTCCTGGAGCCTTTGTACCAGGCTGAACGCGGACGTGGGCTCGGCGATGTTCTAGGCACCTCTCCCGCGGCGACCTCGAAATGAGCGCTCAGCACCGTTCCGGCTAGACCCTTGGGGTGAGATCAACGAGGAATGCCCTCGGCGAGCTGTGGGCGCCTACTTGATCTACGGGCGATCGGACGTCACTCGGTAGCCGGCGAGAGCACCCTAGGGCAGGATCACCTCGAAATTGATGATCTGCGTCTCGACGTCGCCGGAGATCCCGGAATCGGTGAGCGTATCGACGTCAGCGCCCCCATCGAAGCTGGCGACGCCAGCCGCTTGCACGCGAGTGCCGCTTACCGTGTCCACTCCATCGCCGAAACTCGCTGCAAAATCCCCGGTGCTGGTGATGTCGGTCAACGCGGCGACGTCATCATCAGCGCCCATGTCGAGATCGATGGGCCCGAACGCGTCCATTAGCTCCACGCGTAGCGAATCGATGCCTTCACCGGTAGCGGTTTCGAGCGCATCGACGGCCAACCCCGACAGGGTCACCGTGTCGTTGCCGACGCCAGTCTGGATATTGATGGTCCCGGCGGTGGCCTCTCGCAGCGTGACGGTATCGTCCGCTGTGCCAGCGTTCACCGTCAGACTCCCCCGCACCTCAACGTTCGTCAGATCCACCTCGAGAGGCCCCTCGTCTGTGGTCACGATGAAATCCCCTTCGACGAAGGTGTCGGCGAGCGCAATCCGATCCGAGCCCCCGGCCTCGCCCGTCGTGATCCACACCGTTCCGCCGACGAGCAGCGGGGCGAAGTCAGTGATGACGTCGCTACCGGGACCTAGATCCATCGTGAGATCGCCGGCCAGTCGCAGGCCGGCGAAGCGGATCACATCGCTGCCGCCGCCGAGGCCCATCCGCACCGAGCTGATGGCGCCGAAGGCCACGACGGGCTGACCATTGACGGTGGTGCGATCCCGACCGATCACCACCACCACGCCAGGCCCTGGCGAGGTCAAATAGATGGCATCCGAGAAGGGACCACCGACGATGGCCAACGTGCCGCCCGTCTTCGTGGCCGAGATATCGTCGGACGCGAATGCCGGCGCTGATATGAGCAGCGCGGCGGCCGTAGCGATCCAGGGGTCCAGGTTGCGTCGCATCGTAGAAGCTCCTGCGGGTGCGGGCCGGACATCCCTGTCCGCCGATACCAGGAGTCTAACGACGCTAGCGTCGGAAGAACACGCTCACATATAAGCTCAACCGAGTTGCTTGGGGTCAGGTCGGACGGGCAGGCTCGCGGAACCGAATCAAGGCCCAACCACCTCAACATAATCAAATATCGCTCGATTCGCCCAACAGTAGAGCGCCACCGTACCGGAGGCGATGGGAGCCTCGTCCACCACCTCCCCACCGAAGAGCAGCGAGCTGTCGACGTGGACGGTGATCGCACCACCCTGCACCTGCACCTCTACCGTATGTTCCTGTCGCCGCGCGAACGAACCCGCCATCTCCGCCAGCACGGTGAACTCCCCATCGAGCCGCTTCACCAGCCGAATGTAGTTGCGCTCGACGTCCCAAGACACACGGTAGTAGTTGAGATCATCTTGGTACCGGAACATCAGTCCGACGGCGTTGTCGTCGATGGCACGAAGCGTCGCCGTCGCCCGGTAGTCCACCCAGGCGGAGCCACCGCCGTAGTGAAGGGTGGTGCCGAGGTAGCTGACATCCCCCACGCCGTCGATCGGCAGTTGAATCTTCGAACGTTGAGTCGCCCTGCCGTTCACGCCTCGCCAGTCCGACGGCGCATCGTCCGCGCCAGGCGCATCCAACACCGCCCACGCCCCGATGCCGTCGGCGAAGTCTTCTGATAGCAGCACCTCATCCCAGGCGCCGGGATCAGCATCGATCACCGTCAGCTCGAGCTCCGCGGTGACGGTATCCAATCCATCCGACACCGTAACCGCCACTACGACTGTTTCCGAGGCGGTCACGTCATCGGGGAGGTAGATCGGGTTCGCCGTCTCCTGCCCTTGCAAGCTGCCGACACCGGACACCACCTGCCAGTCGTAGCTCAACGCCTGCGGGCCATCCGTATCCACCGCGACCACCGACAGTTGGCTGCTCTCGAGATCCGTCAAGGTCACGGGCGTCGCAGACAGTGCTTCGATCTGCGGTGCTGAGTTGGGAGCCGCTTCGGCATCCAGCACTGAGAGCTGCAAACTACGGGTCACGCTGTCGGCGCCGTCGGAGATCACGACGAAGATGGTGACCGCTTCGGTGTCGGCCACGTCTGCGGGGAGGAAGGTGGCCTTGGAACTGTCGGCGTTCTGAAGATAGCCCGCATCTGCGGACACAACCCATCGGTAGGTCAGCGGCTGTGGGCCGTCATCATCGAACGCCTCGACGCTGAGCTCGCTTGCTGCGTCGTCGTAGAACTCCACGGGATCAGCACTCAGGGACACGACAGAGGGCAGCTCGTTGTTCTCCTCGATGAGACTCGGGCTCCAGCCCTCGGGCTTGTAGGCCCACACGGTGCCCTCTACCGGATCCTCTAGCCCGAGGAAGACATCGTACGCGGGGATGTACTTCCACTTACCGAGCACGCCGGTGAAATGCGCGAGCTCCCCGGTATCGTAGCTGTCGGGCAAACCGATGCCAGGCAGTTCATAGCTGGTCAAGGCTTCCACTATCCACCCGTCGGCCGCCAGTGGCTCCGGGGCGTGCAATGCCCACAGGGCGGCTACCCCGTCCCAGATCAGGAAGCGACGACGGACCGCATCGTAGGCGATCCCGTACCTCCCCGAGGGAACGAACGCTTCGCCGTCTGCCGTACGCGCTTCGAAGGGCACCACGGGGTTGGAGGAGTCGGGGGTGTTGAGGTCGTAGTAGAAGAGCTGGTCGTCGGCGATCCGAACGAAGGCTCGGTTGTGCTCGGCGTAGGCGCCCGGGCCCTGGCCCCAGGTTCCCGAGACACCGTTGAGTCGTGCGTTGCCCACCCGTTCCCAGGTGTCCAGGGCTGGGGTCGCGAGGTCGTGGATCGTGTACTTCCACAGATTGTGACGAGTCGCCACAAGCAGCACGTCCCGCCCATTCTCCTCAGTCACCGCGGTAGCGCCTTCGATGAAGGAGTATTGGTCCTCCTCCCTCACCAGGGCCCGGCGACGGTTCTGCCACATCTGCCCACCTACGACGTCCGGAAACTGGCTCGGATTGACGTGAGAGCCGGTCGTGCCGCCTACCTTATCCCCGTCCCCCCGCGACGGATCCCACAGATAGGGCCCAGTCCGCTCCAGGCTCTCGTCCTGGAAATCGGTGCCAGAGTTCCACGCAGCCCCGCCGAGGGTGATAAAGCGGTCGATCAGGGGCAGGAACTCGTTGTTGTCGTAGGTGTGTGCTGAGGTGGGCGCGTTGTCCGAGCCGTCGATGGCGGTGAAGGTGCCGCGGAAGCGAGTGCCACTCAGCAGCTTGATCTCGCTCGGTAGGGAGGCGCGCTTCCACTCCAGCGTGTCCGCGTGCCAGCGGTACACCTCATTGCCCGCGTAGTTCCCGTGGCCGCCGCCGAACGCCACCAGGTGACCGCGCCCGGGATCCCAGCCGAAGGACCCGAACGCACGGATGACCGTGTAGGGGCCTGGCGTCAGTCCCACTTCCTCGCCAAAGGTGCGCTGCTCCGGGACAGGCCATTGACTTTCGAAGGTGTTGGAATTGAGCGTCGTCCAGTGACCCTCGGGCACCTCGAGCAGGGTGGAGTACATGGGCGTGGTGGCAAAGGCAGGCGCGACCAGCAAACAGGCGGCGCTAGCTCGCAGGCAATTTGACATAGCACCGATCCCTCGGTTTCGCATGGCATTAGGAGGCAGGCTGAAGCAGCGCTGGTCGATCGATCCCTTCGCCAGCGCAATCTTAGTCTTCTACTGCCTATGACCCCTCATCGCTTTCGACTCTCTTAGGTAGAGTGTCACGCTAAGGTTCATGTTCGCACCACTTTCGTCCCGATCCCGTAAGCGAGCCCCCCGCCCCCGCGGGTGATCCGGCTTCGCAAGCACGCTCACCGGCGGGCGCACCAGGGGCCTCCCTGACGTCTGAGTACGCCGGTTCGCCGGGAACACCGCGATCCCCGACGTCGCCACGATTTGGTGGCGTCGAAGGACGATAAGGGCGCGGAGACCACCGTTGCGCCGCATCACCTGCGGTCCAGCCGAAGCGAAGCATCCGCGAGCCCCAACGCAACGGCGATCTGACGGCAGCTCCGTTGACGCCCCGACACTCTGCATCGCCTTTGGGGCCGCTCGCCGGGCAGGGGATGTCAGAAACCCCAGCAACCGCGCGAATTCCAGGCTACGCGCGGGCACACCGCACGGTCGGCAGACCCTGGCGCCACCGATACGTCTACAACCGCAGAGGACCCCAACATGCACCGCACCCTAGCCACCGCTGGCCGAGCACTCGCCGCCAGCACCCTGCTCGCGCTAGCCGCCACCACCACCACGCCCGCCCTGGCCGAGTGGCGAACGACCGACCTCGACGATCTCATGAACGCGTCGACCAACATCGCCATCGCCGACGTGGTGAACGTCGCGCCGGGCGTCGAGCCCGGCAGCCAGATCGCCACCCTCACCTTGCGTAGCGCCTTCAAGGGCAACCCCGAGCCCAGCTTCAAGCTGGCAGGTGCTGAGCGAGACCCCGCGATGGTGCACTTTGAAAGCGGCCGCACGGTGATTGCGTTCTTCAACGACATCCCCGGCGAGCCCGGTGAGGTCGTGGCCATGGACCAGGGCGTCGCGACCATCGTCCCCGCCCAGGCCAACGCCACCAACGCCCTGCTGCAACTCGTGCAGGACAAGGGCGCCAACCTGCGTATCAGCGACACGCTGCAGTACCTGCAAGCCGGCAATCCCCGGGTGCCCCGTGCCATGCTCGCCGCGCTGCTCTCCCAGCTCGACGGCAGCGCCACGCTGCAGGACGCCAGCGCCATCCGGCGCCTGGCCTGCCGCCCGCAGGACTTCCAACCCCCAGCCGCCTTCCTCGGCATTCGCCTGACGGGCCTGCTCGCCATTCAGAATGCGCGCGCCTGTCTTGAGCGCCACGCCACGACGCCCAGCGGCGCCTACGCCATCGAAGCCGTGTCCGCCCTCGGCAACTTTGCTGATCCACGCAGCCTCCAGCCCCTGCTGTCCCTGATCCCGCAAGGCTCGCCGACGCCCTTCCCCGAAGGCACGGATCCCCAGGAGCAGGACGGCCCCGGCCCCGACTTCGACCCCGAGGAAGAAGGCGTCCCCACACCGGATCCCCGGGAGGAGAGCGACGACCTCCCGCCCCGCCCGACACCGGAGGATGCGATCGACAACGGCCGCGACGAGCCGGACGACGACGTGAGCGAGGACGACGACGCCAACGACGAGCAAAACCCACCGGGCAACGTCGAGGAGATCGACGACGCGCCCTACGACACGGACGACGAGTCGCCCCGGCACCACGACGGTGGCCTCACCAGCGCCGCGGTGCTCGCCCTCGGCCAGCTCGCCGACCCCACCGCCGTGCCTCGCATCGCCGCCATCGCCCGCGAGGGCGACAACTTAGGGCTGCACAGCACCGTGGTCCACGCCTTGGCCCTGATCGCCTCGGACCGCGCCCGACGCGAGCTGGGCGCGATCGCCACCGGTCACCCCAACCCGATCGTCCGCACCTCGGCGCAGCAGGCGCTGCAGCGCCTCGCCAACTAAACCGCCACCGCGCACCGGAGACACGACATGAACCCGCTTACGAAACTGTTGACTGCACTAGTGGTCAGCCTCGCCTGCACCAGCGCCGCCCTCGCCCACCACGTAGTGTGGCTGGACTTCTCCGACTTCGACCTCTCGGCCTGGACCACCGTGAACGGCAACACGCCGCCCTCGAGCAACGACGTCGACGCCATCAAGGACCTGATCATCATGGAGATGTCCCGGGACCACTCGGCCTTCGACGTGACCTTCAGCGAGTACGAACCGCCCAACGGTCGCTTCACCCGGGTGAAGTTCATGAACGATGACGAGGGCGGCACCCTCGGCTGCGCCGGCCCCGGGTGCTGCGAGGGTGGCGACTGCTCAGGCATCGACACCTGGGAGCAGGAGAACAGCGACTGCGAGGTCTACGCCGGCAGCTTCTCCAACCTGAGCCCTGAACTCACCGGCTCCAGCGCCACCCTCGAGCGCATCGCCCGGGCCATCGCCCACACGGCCAGCCATGAGCTCGGTCACGTGATGGGACTGCAGCACTGCAACGCCGCCGACGACTCCATCACCCTCGGCTGTGGCGCGGCCGAGACGGATACGGACGACGACAACGTGAACTGGCACATCATGGCCAGCGGCACGAGCTGGGGCCTGACCGCGGAACAGCGTGCGGCCCGCGACCGTTTCTTCAGCATCCACGCCAGCAAGCGCGAGTGGATCGCCGACGTGCAGCCGCGCAACCACTTCCTCTCCCTGCCCAACATCAACGGCGGCGCCGGCTGGAGCGACATCGTATGGGGCCGCGCCCTCTCCCACGGCACCATGGAGTGGTGGGGTCGGCTGTCGTCCAGCAGTGACTTCGGGTCGCGCACCCAGTGGCGCACTGATGCCGGCGAGACCGACAGCATCTTCCTCACCGGCGATGTGGACGGCGACAACCGCGACGACCTCGTCTACGGCCGCATCAAGAGCGCCACCCAGGTGAAGTGGTTTGTTCGCCTCTCCACCGGCACCGAATACGGCCCGCAAACCACCTGGCGCGACGACGCCGGCGACGTCGGTGACATCTTCCGCCTCGCAGACGTGGACAACGACGGCCGCGCCGACCTCGTCTACGGCCGTCCTTTGAGCCCCACCGTGGTCAAGTGGTACGTTCGCCGCTCCACGGGCACCAGCTTCGACAGCTGGGAAACCTGGATCGAGGACGCCGGCGCCAACGAGAGCATCTTCTTCCTCACCGACCTCGGCGGCGACGGCGATGCGGACCTCCTCTACGGCAAGGCCCTCGACGACGACACCGTCAAGTGGTGGGGTCGCTTCGCCAAGGGCAACGAGTTCGGCGATCTCAGCGTATGGCGCGAAGACGCCGGCAACAAGGGCGATACCTTCTTCGCCGAAGACATCGGCGGCGACGGTGATGCAGACCTGATCTACGGCCGCACGCTGTCGGACATTCACGTGAAGTGGTGGGGTCGCTACTCCAACGGCAGCGAGTTCGGCACCCTATTCGAGATGGACTTCGACGCTGGCTCCGCGGGTGACCTGCACCGCATCGGTGATGGCAACGGCGACGGCCGAGCCGACCTCTTCTACGGGCGCAACGCGGGGCAAGACAACCTGTCCGGCACACCGGATCTGCTGCAGATCAAGTGGTACGGACGTCTGGGGTTGGGGGGAACCTTCGACAACTGGACCATTTGGCGGGAAGACAGTGGCGATGACGGGGATATGTATCCCTGATCGCATAACTGAGGACCCTTCAGTTGGTGTGCCGGGCCAAAGCGTCCGGCACGCTAACCCTTCGCAGCGGGCTTCACGGTTCGTTGAGCACGCTTAGGGTGACTGCGACACCATTGAGCACCGCGTTGCCCGAAGGCCCATCCAGTTCCCCGGGCACGAGATCGTTGACACTCACACCCGCGTGGTCCCGTGCGTAACGCTGACTAACACCATTCAGGCCATGGCCGTAGCCATGGGGAAGGCTGACCACACCCCGCCGCATCTCCTCGTGTACCTCAGCGGGCGCCACCACCTCGCCTACCGATGAGCGCACCCTCACCAGCGCACCGTCTTGCACATCGAGAGACGCCGCATCATCCGGGTGCAGCCGTAGCGTGCAACGCTCCGGGCGCTCGATGAGCGACGGCAGGTTGTGCATCCACGAGTTGTTCGAATGCACGTCGCGACGACCGATGAGCAACCAGCGCTCGTCCACCGCGCCTTCCAACTCTGCGCGTGCACGCACTAACTCGCCCTGGATGCTGTCGTGGGCAAACTCGATCGTGCCCGAGGGAGTATTCAGGTACCCGGGCAGGCGCTCCCGGAGGGGGCCGAAGTCGATGCCGTGGGGGTTGGCCTTCAGAGACGCCAGATCGAGGCCGTCGCTCCCGTCATTCAGCCCGGTACCGAACGGACCCGTCCGCAGGAGCAGATCGAGCAAGCGCTCGCTCAAACTCTCACCGGTCAGGCTCGCCAGGACCTCGTCTACCTCAGTGCCAATGATCGGTGAATTGGGATTGCTCAGCTCCCGTGCGATAGCACCTCGCAGGTGGGCATCCTCAAGGGCGCGAGGTTCGCTGCTGGGCGTGCCGTGGCTTGCCAGGTGCGCGAGCTGCAGCAGGATGGACTCCTCCGAGGGCGTATCACTCGGAAACAAATGAGGTGAGTAGTTGGCCACCGAGCGGACGGCGAAACGCGTAAACACCACGTCGTAGTGATCACGCTCCAGGGGTGAAGGCGGCGGCAGAATCACCTGGGCATGGCGCGTGGTTTCGTTGAGGTACATGTCGACGCTGACCATGAAGTCGAGCGTGGCGAGCGCCCTGTCCAGGCGCGCGCCATCGGGGGTGGACAGGACCGGATTCCCCGCCACCGTCAGCAGCGCGCGCAGCTGACCGGGCCCAGGGCTTCCGATCTCCTCCGCCATGGCCGCAGCAGGCAGCTCCCCCATGACCTCCGGGTGCCCACTCACGCGCGAGCGCCAGCGACCCGTGCGGAACCCGCGTCCCCCCGCCTGACCGTCACTCATCCGTTCGTGGGCGGCGAGGGGGAACATCACGCCTCCCTCCCGATCGAGATTGCCCGTGAGCACATTGAGCAACTCCGTCGCCCACGCGGCCAGCGTGCCGTAGCGCGCCGCCTGGATGCCAAGGCGCCCGTAGACCGCGGCGCGCGGCGCCGCGGCGAGTTCGCGAGCAATCTCTCGCGTGATGCTCGCGTCGATGCCGCACCTTGGGGCGACGGCCTCGGGGGTGAAGGGCGCGAGCGCCGCATCCAGCTCGTCGAGCCCACTGGTGAAGGCCTCCAGTCGACCTGGGGAAGCCAGGCCCTGGCTGTGAATTTCCTGGGCGAGGGCAAGGAGCCATAGGGCGTCCGTGCCTGGCGTGATCGGCAGGTGACGATCGGCGTTGCGCGCGGTGAGCGTGCGCCGGGGATCCACCACCACAAATCGTCCACCACGCTTGCGCAGAGCCTTGAGGCGCAACGGCAGGCCCGGGGCCGTCCACAGGCTGCCATTCGACGCCCACGGGTTGGCCCCAAGCAACAGCAGATAGTCGCACCGATCCACATCGGGCACGGGCAGCGCCGATGGGTCCCCGAAGAGCAGGCCGCTGACGAGCTGCTTGGGGATCTGATCCACCGTGGAGGCGGAGAAGATGTTTCGGGTACCTAATGCTTTGAGTAGCGGTCGCAGGAACAGTCCTCCTGCGAGGTTGTGCACGTTGGGGTTACCGACGTAAGCCCCGATCGCCTGGCGCGCCGCAGTATCCTCGAGGTAGGGACGCAGCCCCTGCGCGACGCGAGCGAAGGCCTCCTCCCAGGTGGCCTCGCGGAACCTGTCGCCATCGCGGATCAACGGGACGCGCAAGCGATCCGGATCATCGTGCAGTTCCCCAAGCGCCACGCCCTTCGGGCACAGATAGCCAGCGCTGAACACATCCTCAGCATCACCGCGAATGCGGGTGACGCGATCGCCTTGCACCGTGATGGCCAACCCGCACATCGCCTCACAGAGGGGACATGTGCGGTAGTGGACGGGTGGCTCCGTGCTGGGCGAGGTGCTCATGCGGTCAATCCGCGGGGGAGAGCAGCAAGGTGTGTTTCGCCTGGATCGCGCCCCGTTCCGTCGGGATGGTGAATCGCTCGCCCGCCGCGAAACGTGGCAGGAAATCGTCGTAGTGCGGCGAGCGATAGTGCCCCGACTGGCCCGTACTCAACATGAACCTCGAGGCCTCCAGGTTCGATAGGTCAAAGACGACCTGCAGCGACGAGGTGAAGTCGGCCCGCGAAAAATCGGGTGCGTTCGAGGCATCGATGCTCTTGATCATCAAGGTGTCAGGGCCTCCCGGATAGGTGGCGACTCGTGAGAACCGACTCCCCAACAACGGCAGTCCTGCGAACCCTTGGTGGGGATGGGTCATTGGTGTGGCACCACCCCAGCGCCAGTCATCCGGCGATTCGCCCAGGCGCGTCGCCAGCGCCTCTGCCGCGCGCGATAGCGATCCCCGCAGCACCTCCGAGCAGTCCGGTGCCGAGTCTTCACCTGCCTGCGCGCACCATTGCGTGTTCTGACCGCCTAGTACGGCGAGGGCGATTGCCGGAAGCGCTGATCTCCTCATTCCAGGCCACATGGAAGGTCCGAGTTCGTCCGCGGCGAGTTCCTCGTGGAAGAAGCGCATCCACGTAATGAAGACCGTCGGCCCTGCGGAGTCGTTGTCGAAGCGATAGTCCCACTCCTGCAAGACCTCGAGCATCTCCCGCTCTACGTCGGTGAGTGCGTCGCGCTCGACTTCGAGCATCTTGGGCACCGTGCGGCTGGCGGGTTCCAGGAAAGTGTCTCGCTGCATCGCCAGGAAGCTGTCCACGTCGTGCTTTCCTTGCTGATCGAGGAGCGCGTGGATTCGCATAGCGCGGTGTGGATCGGCCCAGGCGTCGCTTAGGTAAGAGGGGTAACTATCGCCGACCTGCTGCTGATTCGCGGCGACGATGCGGCCACTGCCCGGCCCTATCGTCTGTGGGTTGTCCGCGTAGGGAATCGGTGACCAGGTCGATCCATCGGCAGGCCCGAAATCGATGATCTGGCCTGCATCGCCTTGCCGCTCGGCGTACCTGCCCGCAGACACGTAGCCGATCTCCCCGTCGACGTCCGCGATGATGAAATTCAGGGACGGTCCCGTGAACCTGGAGAGCGCGTCCAACGCCTGCGCCGTGTTCCTGGCGCGGTTCAGGGCGAAGAATGCCGAGAGCGAGGTGTCGCCCTCGAAGTGGACGATCTTCAGCTCCACCAGTGCGTCCGGGTCTTCTGAGAAGGCCGGCCTGATCTGGTTGCTGGGGATGATGGTGCCGCCCTCCTCCGTGGCGAGGATGCGCTCCTTGTACTCATCTCCAAAGCGGACCTGGAATACCTCATCGCGACCGGAAAGGCGCTGCCATGCTCCGTTCGCGGTTCTCCGGTAGCGCGTGGCATCGTCCGGATCGCCGTGTACGAGGGCCAGGTCCGCCTGGTCCACGTTGCCCGCGGTGATGCCCCAGGCGATATGGTCCGTTCGGCCAACCGCGATGCTAGGTAAGCCAGGCAGGCTCGCACCCACGCGATTTTCACCGGCGATTGAAAGGTGCGTGAGGTACCAGAAGTTCGGCAGGGTTGAGGGAAGTTGCGGGTCGTTCGCCAGGAGCGGCATCCCTGAAGTGGTGTGTTCGCCGCTAAGGAGCCAGCTATCGGAGAACGAGCGCTGCTTGATAGGCGCCATGACGGCGCTCACCGCGGGCGCCTCCTCTACGATGGGGCGCACTTCGAAGGGTCGGAGACCGGAGAGTTCGGCGGCTCGCTCGTCCGCGGCGTGAAGCCGCAGGCGTTGCGTGAGCGGTTCGTTGCCGTAGCCGAGTAGCGTGTTGTAGACGCCACGATAGACGATCAGGCTGTCCATCGCTTGCCAGCGCTCTGGCTTGATGTGGAGAAGCACCATCTCTGGCGGGCGACGATAGGCGTCGCTGTCCAGGTAGGCGTTGACCCCGGCGGCGTAGGCTTCCAGGAGCACGCGATCGTCAGCGGGGAGTTGCTCGAAGTCGCGCTGGATCGCTCGCGGGGCATGGTTGATGCGGTTGAAGCGGTCGCCGCCCAGCGCGCCGGCACCGAACCACTCGGCCATGCGACCCGAGAGGGCCTGGCGAGCTGACATCATCTGCCAGAGGCGGTCCTGGGCGTGGAGGAAGCCCTGCGCGAAGAAGGCGTCGCGCTCGCTTTGGGCGAAGACGTGGGGGACGGCGTTCTCGTCGCGGAGGACTTCGATGGTGCCGTCGAGGCCCGTGAGTGAGTGTTCGCCGTCCCAAACGGGGAGTCCTCCGGTGGAGCGGAGTAGGACGGTGCCGATGTAGATGAGGGGGAGGAGAACGATAACGGCGAGCACCGCGGCGGTGCTGAGAATGAGCTTCTTCATGGGTGGAATATACGCGACTTCCTGGAGACGGCCTGTTTCGATGCCGTCACGAAATCCCTACCATGGTGGCGTTCCTACTGGGCCGATTCTGCCCACCCGCCCTGTCTATCTCCTTCCCTACGGTCTGGCCGAGCACGCATTCCTTGTCCCGCTCGGGCCAGGCGCTGCGAACAGGTCATCACGAGCGATCCGTAGGTCGCGAGCATTCACCACACCGTCACCATTCAGATCGGCGTCTTCGTCCCCCGTCTGCAGGGCACCCCGAAGCAACGCCAGATCCTGGAGGTTCACCAGGCAGTCGTTGTTCAGATCAGCGTCGCAGAAATTGCCGATGCCGTCGCCATCCGTATCGCGTTGATCGGGGTTGCGCGCGTAAAGACAATTGTCCTCGAAAGCGTTCACCCCATCAGCATCGCAATCGCCTGCGAGCACAATCGTGTACTGCGCGAGCACGTCCGACTCCTCGACCGCAACGAGGACGCCGTCCTCAAAGCGTTCGATGCGTACGATAGCGTCCTCCGTCAACAAGCCGACGGGGACGACTCGGTAGTAGACACCCGTGGCGTCCGCTGAGTCGATCACCCCATCCGTGCCCGTGGCAAAGTCGAGCAGCGTGATCGTGTCGAGATCGTAGTCCCAACGCGGATCTGCCCGCTCCAGTAGGCCGAGCGGTTGTAGCAGGCCGTCGCGAATCGCCGTGTCCGCGTCAACTAGCGCCTGGCCAGCGATCAGCGACAACCGTAGATCGTAGAGCTCCTCGGCGGCGCTCTCGTCGCAGGACAGCGTTGCCCAATCGAGCACCACCTTAGTGATGCCGTCGAGACCTGGGCCTTGCAAATCCACCACCGTGGTGTAACGAAGTCTGTTCGGTAGTGCCACATCGCTAACGTCGATACGGGTGAGGAAGGCATCCGAGAGCCCGTTGTTCTGCGCTTGCAAGGGCGCCACACTCGGGAAATCGCGCGCTCGGGTCGTGCCAGCAAGTAGAGCATTTCCCTCGCCGTCGAGCGCCAGCCCCCAGGACAGACTGTCCGAGCCCGCGCCACCGAGCAGCGTTGAAAACAGCGCTTCCCGCCCCGCCGGATCTAGTACGGTGAAGTACGCGTCCTGGAGGGAAATGGACACTCGCTGCAATGGCGCACCGACTGCACCCGCCTGATACACCCCGATGCCGAAGGTCTCTTCGACGGCGGTGACCGGTAGGGCTTGCTGGGTCATCGGGAAGCGATTGATGACCCCGTCCTGGTACGTGTAGACCCTTCCGCCTTGATCGTCCACCGCGAAGATGCGCGCTGGCGCGCCCAAAAACGGTGCCGCACCGAAGATGCCCGACGTGCTTGCGGCTTGGTCATCGAGACTGATCGGATTGGCGAAGACACCCTCTCCGTCATTGAAGTAGATACGATCGGGCGCGCCATCGTTGCCGACCAGCAAGTCTAGATCGCCATCTCCGTCCATGTCCTCGAGCGCTACGGCGCGCGTTGGGTCGGCCTCGTTGCCGATGAACTGGGCTGGCAAGAATCCCGCTTCGCCGCCTACATTGATGTAGACCGCGTTCAGCTGCCCATCGTTGCCTTCCACGATATCCGGCACGAAGTCCCCGTTTACATCGCCAGCCACCAAGGCCACGGTGGCCGTATCCTCGCTGCCCGGGAACAACGCCTCCCCGGCGCCGAAACCTTGGCGGGCTCCGCCGAAGTAGAGGTTCGGCTGGAGATAGTTGCCCAGCACGATATCGATCTCACCGTTGTCCGGACGGTTCAGGAGACTGCCGACGGCGACGGCCCGCGAGTCCCTGATCTCCTCGCCGAGCGTGAAGCGCTCCACGGGCACCCGGTTCTCGTGGAGAAACACCCGGGACGGCGCATCGCTGTTGGCGACGACGATCGCCACATCGCCATCTTGCACGATGTCCGCGTCATACAAGGCGATACCGTGGGTGGTGTTCTCTTCCGACCCGATCGGCTGCGCGCGCAAGTACTCGCCCGTGATCGCATCGAAGTAGTAGGCGCGATTCAGGCCACGGTTGCCCACGCCGATGACCACCTCTCGCGCATTGTTGTTGATGACGTTGATGAAGCCCGCAGTCGAGTCAATGGCGAGCGTATCGTCGTCGTCGCCCACCTCAACCTCCTCCAGTACGCCGGCCCCCGTGCGCTCAGACTGCAGGGGAGCGGCCAGCGGGAAGTCCAGCGAGAAGGTGCCGGCGGCAAGGTAGATAGCGTCATTTCCATCCACCTCTAGACCCCAACCGTCGTCCAGGTCATCGCCTCCCAAATAGGTACTGAACAACAAGCGCGTGGCATCGTTCGAGACCCTGGTCACGAGCACGTCGCGATACCCCGCGAACTCTCGTTGGAATGCCCCGAACGTGGTGGGAAGGTCACTGGAGTCGGTACTGCCCGCGATGACGCGCGAGCCGTCGCTGAGCAGTCGAACTTGCTGGGCGAAATCCTCTCCACTGCCGCCGAAGAAAGTGGACGACAGTATCTGCGTGCCGTCGGCGGAGAAGTGCGTGATGTGCACGTCTTCTTCACCGGCGCGCTGCGTTTGCAAAGCACCCGCGGAAACCGGAAACCCTGAGGACGAGGTGAACCCGACCACGTGCACCGAACCATCCGCCGCCAAGGCGATGCCGCGCCCGTTATCGCGCTGCTCAGCCCCAAAGCAGAACGCGTAGTCGATCTGACCCGTCGCGGTGAACTTAGCTAGGTAGCCATCCCCGAAGAACGTACCAGTATCGGTGCCAACGCAAGCCCGACCGTCAAGGGTTTGCGTCGCCGGAAAATCGAAGGCGGCGGTCTCGCCGGTCACGTAGACATTGCCCTCGTCATCGATCGCAACGTCACGCGCAAAGTCGAATCCGAAGTTAGACTCATCGAAGATGTCCTCGCCCCCAAGGTAGGTGGAGAACGCAAGGTCGTTGCCCTCGGCATTGAGCTTGGCCACGAAGGAGTCGGATTCGAAGAGCCCACCGCCTCGGAAGGTCTCCTGATAGGCATTCACGGTGGGGAAGTCCGGGGATGCCGTGTACCCCGCAAGGGCCATAGCGCCGTCATCGGCCACCGCGAGGGCCCACAACTGCTCCTCCCCACTGCCGCCGAGGTAGGTCACGAATTCCAACGCTTGACCGTCCGGCGTTAGGCGAGCGACAAACCCGTCAACGTCCCCCGCCAAGTCGTCACTCTCCCCTGGCAGATCCACCGAGAGCGTATCGCCGACGATGATCAATGCTTCGTTCGGCCCAACCTTCACGTCGTTCCCAGATTCGCCTAGGCTGCCACCAAAGTAGGTAGACAAGGTAATCTGTGGATCGATCACCAAGGCAGACTGGTCGTCGTAGGCGCCGATAGAAAATGACACGACCCCCTCGTCATTGGCCGTGAAGCGCCCCTCGACCGGCACGGTCTCATCATCGATCTCTTGATAGACGATGGGCGCCGCATGGGTCAGGTGGATACCACCGGCATGCCTTAGGCGAATCGCACCGGCACCGTCGAGCACCACCTCATCTGCGCCGTCGAAGGCCAACTGAATCTTTGCGACGTCAGCTCCCGGCGCCACCAGGAAATCGTACCGAATACTTCCGTTGATCAACGTGTAGATGACGTCGATGCCCGGGTAAACCTGGGAGTACGTGGCTGACTGATAATGGGGGAGATCCCTAACCCACGAAGCTTGATCACGGCCTCGTAGGTAGTGGCTGCGCCCCTCTAGCGGCCCACCGGGACGCGGCACTGCGCGAATATCGGCCCCCACCAAGCGCATGGTGGTAACCCGGCGTTCTCGCTCCCGCCTAGCCACGGTAGAGGAACGCTCTGCATCACTGGATGCTACGTATTGAAACTGCACCTCGTGGGCTGCCAGAAGTGCGTAATATCCCTCGGCCCGTGCAACGTAGTCGAACGCTGCTGCCGTCTGGCCCAGGTTGGGCTCGATAAACGCTAGGGGGGAGTTCGAGAACCTTGCAGCACCACCGTTCGCGGCTGCGCTCAGCGCCAAAAGCGACAGGAACGTGACCGCTGCAATCCTACGTGCCGAGTAACGACGATACTGGCGTGTCCACCCGTACGTCCCGAGCCGCTCTTCCATGAATCGATACCCTTCCGTGCTGGCTGAGGTGCCGCTTAGCAGGGTCGTAAGTGTAGCCGAACGCTTTGGTTAATAGGCACCCGAATTACAGCGGCAGTTGCGGAGCGATCCGTGAAGGTTGGCGACATAACCACTGCCGGTGATGAGCGAATACGTCTGGTTGCTAGTGTCGGACTACGGGTGGGAAAGCAGTGGATCGGATATCTTTGCGATCACGGTGGTGGATAAGCGCCCCGACGACACACACTCACCGGCGCAGGCGATATGACATCAGTCGGGGCGACGGAACACGGGACTCGCGAACTCCGCCCCCTAGGTACCGGCCAGCTGTGCGATCACCGCTTCAGTGCTCACCACATCCGCATACCGCCGCCCCACATCCCGCAGATTGTCATGGTGCGGCCCCTCCGCCATATCCCCACAACAATCCTCCGGCACGATCACCCGATACCCGTTGGAAAACGCATCGATGATCGACGCCCGAATGCACCCGCTAGTGGTACACCCGGTGATGATCACCGTGTCCACCTGATGCTTGATCAGAAACGTCTTCAACGGCGTCTCAAAGAAGATCGAAGGCGCCGTCTTGCAAAAGGTGAAGTCGTGGTCCGGATCGTGGATCCGCTCATCGATCTCCGTGGAGGGATGCCCGTAGAAGAAGTCCTTGTACAGCACCTCCACCTTCCAGTACGGAATGTCCCGCTTGGACTCGTACGCGGTGTAGCACTTCGCCACCGGCACTCCCAGCGGACGAGCCACCTCCAGCAACTTCGCCGTGTTCGCCACCGCCCGGGCGACGTGCTCAGACTTGCCTAACTCGTACTGCGGCTGGGTGAACCCCTTCTGGAAGTCCACCACCAACACGGCAGCGCGCTGGCCGAAGCCCACCGGTACCGCGCCGTAACCTGCATCCTCGTGCTCAGCCATTCCGTGCCTCCCCGCCGCAGCGGCTTGCGTTCAAGCGAGTCTCCTACGCCGCGCCGCGGGTTGCGCCGCGCGTGAAGCGCGCGAGGAACTGCGGCTTGCTCGGCGGCTTGAGGCCGGTCTCGGCCTCGCAGCGTTCCAGCAGCTCGCTCAGCTCACCACCGCGGTCGAAGAGCTTCTTCTCCGGCCGCGCTGCACGCAGCTCCGTCCGCAGCGCCTGTGTAGCGCCCTCGTCCACCGTGTAGTCGTCGTTGACCACCACGCCGTAGCGACGGGCACCATCCTGCGTGACCAGGCCGCGTTCCACGTCCTGGGCGACACGTTCGGCCGGGCGCTCGTACGGGTCGCCCCAGCCGCCGCCGCCCCAGGTGTCGAAGTAGAGCAGATCGCCGTTCTTCACCTTCACGTGATCGCACTTCGACGGCATCAGCTCTTCGGAACCGTCCGTGCGCACGAGGATCTTGCGACTCCGCTCACCGGGCAGTCCGCCGTTCACCCCCCACGGGTAGGTCAACCAGCGATCGTCGTGGATCGAGATCTCCCCGTCGGCGAGGAAGCGGTAGCCCATCCGCAGGCCGTTGCCACCGCGGTGCAGCCCCGGGCCACCACTGTCGGCGAGCGTCTCGTATACATCGATACGCAGCGGGAAATTGCACTCGAGGAACTCGTTGGGCACGTTGGTGAACGCCGGCCACAGCGAGTGTCCGTCAGGCCCGTCGCCCATCGGCTTCCCGGGAATACCGCCGAAGCCGATCTGGTATAGCTGGTACCACTCCCCGTCCTCCTTGTACCCGGAGTACATGAAGTGGGGACTGTCGGAGAAGCCCGCGGCGCACAGGAAGTCCGGGTTGCCCTGGCCGAAGAGGCCGGAGATCACGTCGAAGATGCGACCCAACGCGTGCGTTCGGCAGGACAACGCCGCCGGCCGCTGAGGCTTGAGCAACGTGCCGTCCGGGATGCGCACTTCCATCAGGTCGTAGAAGCCGTCGTTGAACAGGATCTGCGGGTCGAACACCATGATCATGAACACGCCGCAGAACATCTTGAACATCTCCTCGTTGAGGTAGAAGTTGATGCTGCCGATGGACTGCGGGTCCGTGCCCTCGAAGTCGAAGATGACTTTGTCACCTTCGCGCCACATGGCACAGCGAATCTTGTAGGGCCCCATGCCCATACCGTCGTCGCAGATGTAGTCCTCGAAGAACTGCTTCTTCTCGGGGATCTGCGTGGTGATGAGGTGGTGCATGGCGCGGTGGTTGCGATCGAGGAGCTCCTGCATGGCGCTCACGATCGTGTCCTCGCCGAAGCGCACGGCCATCTCCTGGATGCGCCGATCTGCCGTGCGGCAGGCGGCGAGGATGGCGTTGAAATCCGATAAGTTCCAGTGCGGCAGACGGCAGTTGTGCAGGATGAGCTTCAAGATATCCTCTTGTAGCTCGCCCTTCTTCACGATCTTGGTCGGCGGCACCACGATGCCTTCCTCGTAGATCTGGCGCGCGTCGGTCGGTAGGGAGCCGGGCACCTTGCCGCCGATGTCCGTCATGTGGCCGAACATGGCGGCCCAGGCGATGAGGCGGCCGCTCACGAACACGGGGCGCAGCACCAGCCAGTCGTTGGCGTGGGAGATGGCGCCGCGGCACTCGTAGGGGTCCGTGGTGAGGATCACGTCGCCCTCTTCGATGGTGCCGTCGTAGCCCTCCATGAAACCATGGATGAAGGAGCCGAACTGGCCGACGACCATCTTGCCGTCGGGGTTGGCGATCATCGGGAACTCGTCGTGCTGCTCGCGGATGCCCGGGGACATGGCGGTGCGGAAGAGCACCGTGTCCATCTCGAAGCGCGCGTTACGCAGGGCGTTCTCGACGATGTCGAGGGTGATGGGATCGACGTCCACCTTGGCGAACGGCGTCTCGTTGGTCTGAACAACTGTTGCGGTCATGGTGCTCTACCTGCCTTACGCGCCAACCGGGCGGATGATGATGTTGCCGTACTCGTCGATGGTGCCGTTGTGGCCGGAGAGGATGAGCGAGGTCGAGTCCATCTCCACCACGATGGCGGGCCCGGCCACCACGTTGCCTGACTTCAGCTTCGAGCGGTCGAAGATCACCGCCTCCTGATCCTTGTCGTCCATGAACACGGCCTGCTTGCCGATGGCGGCGGCGGAGGCATCGGCGCCGCCACCCTCCACCTTCTCGGCCGTCACTTCCGTGCCGGCGCCTTCCACGACGGCGCGCAGGTTCACGATCTCTAGCTCCACGGGGAGCGCGAAGGTGAACAGCTGCGTGTGCATGGCTTCGAACTGGTTACCCACCGCATCGAGACCTTCGCTGCGTAACGCGTCGAGGGTGGTGTCGATGGTGAGCTGGAAGCCCTGGCCAAGGTAGCGCAGGTCCACCTGGACGCTACGTTGCTGCTCGGTACGCGGCACGTTCTCGGCATCGAGGGTCGCTGCCGCCTGCTCGCCCAGCTCTTCCAGAATATCGACCACCTCCTGCGGCGAGGTGTCGGAGAAGCGGCGGATGAAGGTACGCGAGGCCTCGTCGCGCACGCTGGTCGTCGCGTCGCCGTAGGCGCACAGCACGCCCGGGCCCGGTGGGATGATCACCGGCCAGGACGACATCAGCTTACCCAACGCATTTGCATGCAAGGGCCCGGCGCCGCCGAAGGCGATCAAGGCATAGTCACGGGGGTCATGCCCCTGCTCCACCGACACCAGGCGCAGGGCGCCGAACATGTTCTCGTTGACGATATCGATGATGCCTGCAGCGGCCTTCTTGAGCGGCAGATCGAGAGCGTCCGCCACCTTGTGCACCGCCTTCTCGGCGAGCTCGCGGCTGATCTCCATGTCGCCACCGAGGCGCGAGTCGCTCGGCAGGTAGCCGAGCACCACGTTGGCGTCGGTCACGGTGGGCTCTTCGCCACCCTTCTTGTAGGCGGCGGGACCAGGATCTGCACCGGCGGACGCGGGGCCCACACGCAGGGCCTTGGTGAGTTCGGGCACGTGGGCGATCGAGCCACCGCCGGCGCCTACGGTGCGCACGTCCACGGAGGAGGCGCGCACGGTCACATCGGCCACGCTGGTCTCGCGTCGCAGCTGGGCCGCCCCATCGCTCACCAGCGCCACGTCGGTGGAGGTGCCGCCCATGTCCAGGGTCAGCAGATTCTTGTAGCCCGCCTGCCCGGCGATCCACACGGCGCCGGTGACACCGCCCGCCGGCCCTGACATGAGCAGGCTCACGGGCAGCTCCTGCGAGGCCTTGGCGGACGCCAGGCCGCCATCGGAGCGCAGGATGTGCAGCTTCACATCGTTCATCTGCTTGGCGAGCTCGTCGCTCAAGTTCTTCACGTAGGCCGCCACCTTGGGCCTCACGTAGCTGTTGGCCACGGTGGTGACCGTGCGCTCGTACTCCTGCATCTCCGGAATCACCTCGGCGGAGATGGAGACGGGAATCCCCGGCATCTCCTCGTGGGCGATCTCGCGGATGCGCTTCTCGTGAGCGTCGTTGGCGAAGGAGTTGATCAGGGAGACGGTCAGGGCTTCGATGCCCTTGGCCTTCAGTTCCTGCAATGAGCCTCGCAGAGAGTCTTCCTGCAGCGGGTCGACGATCTCACCGCTGGCGGAAGTGCGCTCGTCCGCCTCACGCGTGAGCTCCAGGGGCGCCAACGGCTCGGGCTTATTGAAGATGACCCACCCGCCGAGGCCACCCGGCACATAGGAGCGCGCGATCTGCAGCACCTGACGGTAGCCTTTGGTGGTGATGAGGCCGACACGAGCCCCGGTGCGGGTGAGCACCGTGTTGGTGGCGACGGTGGTACCGTGCATCACGTGCGAGATGGCGGTGGGATCCACGCCGGACTTCTCGCAGACTTTGTTGATGCCGTTGAGCACGCCGATGGAGGAATCGGCCGGGGTCGAGGGCACCTTGGCCGTGTGAATCTGGCTGGAACGCTCGTCGATCAACAGCACGTCGGTGAAGGTCCCGCCGACGTCCACTCCCAACCGATAACTCATCGCCGTCTCCTATCTCTTTGAGGCCGGCGCAGAACGCCAACCGGCACGCGACACCCTGGGCGCCGCGCTCGTGAATTCGTCTGACGCTCTCAGGCCGCAGGCGGCGCGGGGAACACCCCGGCCCGCGTGACCATGGCCGGCATGGTCGTGTCGAGAATGTCCCCCAGCCAGCGGGTCGTGTCCATGACCCCCTGGATGTCGATCCCCGCATCGAAGCCCATGCGGTCGATCATGTACAGCACGTCTTCCGTGCCGATGTTGCCCGTGGCCGCCGGCGCGAAGGGACACCCGCCCACGCCGCCGCAGCTCGCATCCAGGGCGCGCACGCCGGCTTCGAGGGCCGCATAGGCGTTTGCCAGACCGGTGTTGCGCGTGTTGTGGAAGTGGCATCGGGGCGGTGGCGAGTCGGCCTGGGCGAGGAGCCCAAGGAGGTGACTCACATCGCTCGGGGCGGCCACACCGATCGTATCTGCTAGGGCGATTTCGGCGACGCCGTAGTCTTCCAGGGCCTTTACCAGGTCAACCACGCGTTCTGGGGGCACCTCGCCCTCGAAGGGGCAGCCGAAGGCGGCGCCGATGGTGACGCCACAGGTCACCCCGTCGCGGGCCGCGGCCGGGGCGATGCGGCCCACGGCCACGCGGCTCTCCTGGGGGGTCACGCGGTGGTTGGGTTGGGTGAAGGTGTCCGTGGCGACGACCACGCCGGTCACCACATGGATCCAGGTGGCGAGGGCGCGCGCGT
>JBCBZW010000065.1 GCA_039815145.1 Pseudomonadota bacterium | reverse complement strand
TACCTTGTTTGAAAACACGAGGTAACCCATGGCTACGACACATGACACGATCCAACGCATCGAACGCGCCGCCAAGTACATGGCGGACGTGCTCGGGGAAGAGCGCACGCCGAGCCTCGACGAGGTGGCACAGCACGTCGGACTCTCCAAGTTCCACTTCCACCGCCTGTACACGATCGTGACCGGCGAGACCTGCCAGGACACGCTCACCCGCCTACGCCTGGCGAAGGCCGCCCGGGCCCTCGAGAATCCGAAGACCTCGGTCACCGACGCCGCCTTCGAGGCGGGCTACGGCTCGAGCCAGTCCTTCGCCAAGGCCTTTCGACGGCACGTGAGCGAGTCCGCCACGGCCCTGCGGGCGGATCCCCAACGCCTGGCCGACACGGTGCAGGCCCTGACGGCGCCGACCACCAAGGCCGGTGACACGCCGCCCCTGCGCATCGAGCTCGCCTCCTTCGAGCCCTTCAGCATCCTGGCGATCCGCACCGAGGGCACCTACCCGAAGTTGAACGCCACCTACTACGCGCTGTTCGACGCCGTCGGCGATCCATCGCTGGTGGAGGCGATCGTCGGCCGCCCGTGGCAGGACATCACCGGCGAGCAGGGCACCGCCCTGCCCTTCGATTGCGGCATCAAGGTGCTGCAGGCACCTGGCGACCTGCCCGCACGTGTCCACCGCCAGGACGTCGAGGGCGGACGCTTCCTCCTGACCCGTCACACCGGCGGATACGACGGCCTACCTTCGGCGATCGATCGGCTCTACCGGTTCGCCCTTGCCGACGCGGACGTGCGTATCGCGGACGCCCCCCTGCTGTTCCACTACCTGGACGACCCTGAGGAGACGCCGGAGGGGCAGCTGCGCACCGACATCTACCTGCCCTTGGATACCCATCACCTGGAGGTGACCCCATGAAACATCACGCACCCATCCTCGGCGCCTTCGCGGCGACCAGCCTGTTGATCGCCGGCGCAACGACAGCAGCGCCTCCGTCGAACAAGGACATCGTCAACGCCATGTTCGACGCCTTCAACGCCCACGATGTCACTGCTCTCAAGAGCTTCTACACCGAGGATGCGCGCGTCTTCTCCCCGGAGCAGTGCGGCCCCACGGTGGGGCCGGAGGCGATCGGGGCGAACTACACCGCGCTCTTCGAGCAGGTGCCCGACGTGCACGACCAGGTGGAGATCCTGGTCGCGGAAGGCGATCGAGTGGCGGTTGTGTTCACGGCCTCATCGCAGATTTCCGGCGCCGAGTTCCGCCTGCCCATCGCGGCCATGCTGCGCTTCGAAGACGGCAAGGTGGCGGAGGATCGGGTGTTCTACGAAACCGACATGCCCGCGCAGTGCGAGCAACGCTGATCGGTAGCTGAGTAGGGACGCGCCCGTGAGCGAACCTGTCCGCTAGGATCGCGAGGGCGCGGGACTCACCAGCAGGAGCAGCCCGAACAAGATCATCGTCCCGCCCGAGGCGCGTTGCAGGGTGGGGAGTCGGGCCGCCGCGTACTTCGAGGCGAAGCAACCGAAGGTGGCGTAGATGGCGATGGCCACCGCTTCCAGCACGAGAAAGGCAGCGCCGAGCAGGGCGTAGCTCTGCCAGTACGCGTCCACCGCAACGAACTGCGGAAAGAACGCAGCGAAGATCAGTATCGCCTTGGGGTTGCTGATCGCCACCACCGCCTCCGATCGAAACGCCTGCCCACGGGTGAGTCTGCGCCCTTCGCTACGCCGCATGGCGGCGCCGGGAGCGCTGCGCCACAGGCTGATGCCAAGCCAGATCAGATAGCCCGCGCCCAGCCACTTGACCGCCGTGAAGGCGGCCGCCGACGCCGTGAGAATGACACCGAGGCCGAGAGCACTCACGCCGATCATCGGGACGAAGGCCAGCAGCCGGCCGCAGGCCGCTTGCTGCGCAAAGCAAATGCCGCCGTTGGCGCCGTGGGTCATGGCCAGGAGGTTGTTCGGACCAAAGGCGAGATTCAGCGCGAAGCAGGCGGGGATGAAGAGGAGCCAATCGATCATGGTGGGTTCCTAGCGGGGGAATCTGTCAGCTGAATGGGTCACCGCACGCCAGCATAAGACGGTTGCCCGGCGAGCGGTCAAGGGCGCGGGTGACCTGTGGGTGATTGCGCCCCCAACGGACCCGGATTTCGCGTCATCGCGAGGTCGCGGCGCAGCCCCGCCGGCCGCCGTGACGAGACGGCGCGAAACCTGCCGTAGCGGCGGAGCAACGCTCTGTGCATACTCCGTCAACGAGCCCTTCATGGGCGCGTGGCGGCCCGCCGGGTGAGCACCCCGGGCGGGTGTTTCGAGACTTGCCGAGTAACCGCCGTGCACGCCGAACCCTACTCTCCCCTGCCGGACGTAATCGAGCCCCGCTGGCGCTACGACGGACAGGTGTTACCCAGCGATACCTATCGCATCGACTGCAGCACCTACGCCATGGACGCGGGCGACCTCGCCCCGCACAGCGAGCTCGCCGAACGCATGCGACGCACCTTCGAGGCCACCGGCCTGGTGCTGCTCGTCAACACGCGCCTGACCGAGCTCGAGGCCATGCGTGGCTTTGCCAAGCACGTGATGACCCGAGAGATGGACTACACCGCCGGTGCCAACCCGCGCAGCCCCATCGAGACCAACGTCTACGATGTCGGCGCGCCGCTCAGCGCCTGGCTCCACTACCATCACGAGATGGCGTACGTCGGCGCCAGCACCCGCATGCTCGCCTTCCTCTGCCTCAAGGCCGTGCCGGGCAGAGGTCACACCTACGTGTCGGACAACCTCCAGGCCACCGAGGCCCTGATGCGCACGGAGCTCGGCGCGAAGCTTCGTGATCTCGGGGTGTGCTACCACCGTAACCTAACGGATCGCGACGCCTTCCGTCGGCAAGCGCCGATCGGCGTGTACAACCACTGGCAACACTCCATGGCGGCGGAGGATCCTACCGAGGCCGAAGCGATCGCCCAATCACGCGGGTTGCGCACCGAGTGGGGCCCCAACCGCCTCCTGAAGACGCGCTACTACGCCTCGGCCTTCGAGTACTTCCCGCAGCTCGATCGCAACCTGCTCTTCTGCAGCGTGGCCGATCACGGCGTCTGGTTCGATTCCTGGCCCATGGTCATGCACCTGCCCTACGAGGAGCGCCCGCTCACGCTCACCTTTGGCGATGACACGCCCTTCACGCGCGATGAGCTGAAGCGGTTCATCGACATCTACGACCGCTTCGGCATCCCCATCGATTGGCGCGTCGGCGACATTGCCGTGGTGTGCAACTACCGCTTCGCCCACGGCCGCCCCGCCATTCACCTCGAAGCCGGCGAGGAGCGCGAACTCGGCGTGATGCTCGGCGAGCAGTTCGATCGCCTCGGCATCGTGCCGGGCAAATGGTAGGGCGGGGCCAGGTTCTCGACGCCGTCCTGGCCGACCTCGCGCCAGACCTCTACCTGCTCGGCGAGCAGATCAGCGATCGCTACGCCTGCGACTGGAGCGGCGAGCATCCGCACCGTCCTGCGGCCGTGTTCCGGCCGCGCGACACGGCGGACGTGGCCCGCATCGTCGCCGCGTGCCAGGCCGCCGGTCAGCGCCTGGTGGTGCAGGGCGGCCTGTCGGGCCTCTCCGGCGGGGCCACGCCGCAGCCCGGTGAGTGCAGCCTCTCCACGGAACGCCTCGATCGCATCGATGAGCTCGACGTGGCGTCGCGCACCATCACCGTCGGCGCTGGCACGCCCCTGCAGCGCATTCAGGAAGCCGCCGCGGCGGTGGGCCTCGAATTCCCGATCGATCTCGGCGCGCGCGGCTCCTGCCTAGCGGGCGGCATCGTCGCCACCAACGCCGGCGGCAACCAGGTGGTACAGCACGGCATGACCCGCGCCCTCGTGCTCGGCCTGGAAGCGGTGCTCGCCGACGGCACCATCATCAACGACGACAACAAGCTGCTGAAGAACAACGCCGGCTTCGACCTAAAGCAATTGTTCATCGGCACGGAAGGCACGCTCGGCATCGTCACCCGCGTCACCTTCCGCCTCTTCGCCCGCAAGGCGAGCCGCCCCACCGCCCTGTGCCTGGTGGAGGACTTCGACCAGGTGATCGCCCTGCTGCACCACCTCGAGCGCACGCTGGCGGTGATCAGCGCCTACGAGGTGATGTGGCAGGACTACTACCAGGCCTCGGTGCAGACCCTCGACGCCCGCGACCCCTTCGACGGGGCCGGCGGCTTCTTCGTGCTGGTCGAGACGGAGGGCACCAGCGAGAGCGCCGGCATGGCCACCTTGGAAACGGCCCTCGAAGGCGCCCTCGAGGGCGGCATCCTCGCCGACGCCACAATTGCCAAGAACCAGGCGGAAACCGCCGCCCTGTGGGCCATCCGCGACGGGGTCAGCGAGTTGCTCCCGCAGATGCAACCGGTCGCGCCCTTCGACGTGGGCGTGCCGATTCCGCACATGGCGCAGTTCGTCGACGACGCTCGCGCCGCCCTCGATGAGCACTTCGACGCCACCTGCCAAACCCTGGTGTTCGGTCACATCGCCGACGGCAACCTGCACCTGCTCGTGAGTACGGGCGCGAAGGCAGATCTCCCGACGATCTACGACATCGTCTACCGCCGTGTCGAACGGGTCGGCGGCACGATCACGGCGGAACACGGCATCGGCACCACCAAGCGGGACTGGCTGCACCTGTGCCGCGACGACGCGCAGATCGCCCTCATGCGACGCCTCAAGCGCGCCCTGGACCCGAACGGCATCCTCAACGCCGGCCGCGTGATCTAGCCCGCCCCATCACCGGCGCTGCCGAGCTTTCCCACCGCTCACCCCCGTCAATCCACACGGCGGCGCATGTTGCGCTGCAGCCACCCTATCCGTGGGCGGGAGGGCATCGCTAGACTCGGGGGGTCGTTTGATTCGACCCCAAGGATGGATAACAACATGCAACGCTCTGCGCCCAACCGGGCCTTGATGATCAGCTCGCTCGCTCTCAGCCTTCCCCTCGCCACTGCCGCCATCGCCGCTGAACCGGCGCCGGATCCTGCAGCGCCGGCGATAACGGAATTTCGTGCCAACACCTTCACCTTCTCCGCCCAACACGCCCCTGCCCTGGCCGTCGCCGACGACGGCAGCTTCACCGTGGTCTGGGCGAGCCGCCGGCAAGAGTCCGGTCGCTCCACCGTGCTGCGCCAGCGCTTCGCCGCCTCGGGGGTCGCCCTCGGCGAGGAAGCGCCCCTCGGCCTCTGGCGCAAGCATCACCTAACGGCCCCCGTAGTCGACTACGCCGACGGCGGTACTGCCTGGGCGGCGTGGCAGAGCGCGGGCCAGGACGGCGACGGCGCGGCCATCATCGCCCGCCGCTTCGACGCCGCCGGCCAGGGCGGATCGGAGATCCTCGTCAACGAGCGCACGGCGGGCGATCAGATGGCCCCCGTGCTGGCAGCCCTCGCCGATGGCGGCGCGGTGATCGCCTGGACGGAATCGACTGCTGACACCGCCTCGCGCGTGGTGCTAAGTCGGCTCGACCGCGACGGCAAGGCCCATGAGGGCGACGTGACGGTCGACGCCAGCGCGAGCTACCGAACTACGTCACCGAGCCTCGCGCGCGGCGCCGACGGCTCGGTGGCGGTGGCCTACGCACGCTTCGATGGCGACACCGGGCACAGCCTCGGCGTTTGGCTACGCATCCTGGGGGCCGATGGCGAATGGCAGTCCCCCGCGCGACGGGTGGGTGACGTCGGCGCCGTGGAACCGGTGGTCGCCGCGCATCCCGACGGCTTCGTCATCGCCTGGCACGCGAACTCGACCGCCAGTGACGCGAGCTACCACGTGCTCGCGGCCCGCCTGGATCACGCTGGCGAGCGGGTGAGTCCTGTCGCGCAGGTGAGCGCACCTGGCCAGGCCGCGCATCACAACGGCGCCGCCGTCGCCGCCCACGCCGATGGCACCATCGCCATCGCCTACAACCGCCGTGGCGGACCGCAGGGCGAGGTGTTGCTACGCCGCTTCGACGCGCAGCTCGCGCCTCTCGATGAGGCGGTATCGCTCACGCTAGCGAATGCGGGGGACCGGGCCCTGACCGAGGCCGTAGGCTCCCAGCGCCTGGCGTTCGCCGAGGACGGCACGCTCCTCGCCGCCTGGCAAGGCGCCCTGGACGCTGACGAGGAGAACGGCGTCGGCGTGACACTGCACCACACCAGGGCAGTCGCAGGCGATGACCGCCAGCTGGCCGCCGGCGTCACCGAGAACATGCGCCCTTACCTGCCAGCGGGAGATGCCCCCCAGGGCGATGCTGCCCTTCTGGGCCCGCAGCCCCACCTACCGCCTACCTTCGGTGAGCGACCTGCCGCACCGGCCGAACGCGAGGTGCTGACCTCGGCCAACGGCATCGGCTTCACGGGTGTCTTCAACACGGGCGTCACGCCGCCGGATCCGCACCTCGCCGTGGGGCCCCAGCACGTGGTCGTGATCGTCAACGGCGAGATCGCCTTCTACACCAAGGACGGCACGCGCACCTTCGTCGACGGCATCGAGGGCGCCGCAGGGTTCTGGGGCTCGGTCGGGGCATCGGACTTCATCTTCGACCCCGAAGCGCTCTACGACGCCACCTCGGGACGCTTCATCGTCATGGCCGCCGAGGCCTTCGCCCCCGGCGCGCGCAGCTACGTGCTGGTGGCCGTGTCCGACGATGACGACCCCAACGGGGACTGGTTCCGCTACCGCTTCGAGACCACCGACACCTCCGGCGATCTCTTCGACTCACCGAACATCGGCGTTACCGACGATGCGGTGATCATCACCGGCGATGGCTTCGGTCGGGGAGCGGTCTACGCGGTATACGCCTACGACAAGGCCTCGCTCCTGGCCGGCGATCCGCCCGCCATCTCCCGCCAGTTCCTGTTCCCGACCATCACCCAGTCGGCAGGTTTCCCACGCGTGACCACGGGCACGGGCGACACGCTCTATCTGGTCGAACACAAGGAAGCGTTCAGCAACAACACGCAGGTGCGCGTGATCGCCTTCAGCGATCTGCTCGGCACGCCCACGACCGACTTCGTCGACGTGACCGTGCCCGCCTACGGCGCGCCCGAAGATCCTCCCCAGGCCGGCACCACGAGCCGCCCGGAGACCTTCGACGCGCGCTTCTGGTCGGTGGACCAGTCCCCCGACGGCAACCTCTGGGCCACCCACCACATCAACCCGGATCGCGTGGTCGCCCGCTGGTACGAGCTGGCCATCAACGGCTGGCCCACCTCGGGCGATCAACCCGCCCTCGTGCAGTCCGGTGACATCGACCTGGGGCCCGACGTGCGCACCTACTTCAGCGCCATCAATGCGGGCGAGGACGGCAGCGTAGCGATCACCTACTCGCGGTCATCGCCCAGCGAGTTCATCTCCATGGGCAGCGCCTACCGCAACCTCTGTTCACGCCCCGGTTCGGTGATCGAAGCCCTCCAGCACCAGGACACGGTGGGCGGCTACACGCTCGGGCGCTGGGGTGACTACGCCGCCGTGCAATTCGATCCGGTGGACCCGACGGTGTACTGGGCGCACCACGAGTACGCGCAGAACAACTCCTGGCGCACCTGGGTGCAGAGCGTGGACACCACCACGTCCTGCGCACTCGCGGACCTCAACCGAGACGGCATCGTGAACGGTGTGGACTTTCGAGCTTTCCGCTTCGCCCTCGATAACGAGCGTTGCGTGGGGGATTGGAACCGGGACGGGGAGTTCAGCCAGCTCGATCTGCGGGACTTCTTCCTGCAGTGGTCCGATTGCCGCGAGTAAGCGGCGAGGGAATCTCGCCCGCTAGGCTTGGGTGACCTGCGCGGCCTGTCGCTGTCGAGCGGCAGGCCGCGTAGGTAAGGCTCAGGCCGCGGCGGCCTGCAAGGTCGCACGGCGCGTCAGTAGCCCCAAGCGGCTGGCGCTAGAGTAGGCCAGCGCTGCGGCCGTCACCCAGACGCCTACCGCCATGGCGAAGAGCAGACCGCCATCGTCGAGCACCACAATGCCGAGCGGCGTGAACAGGTGGAAGACGATGGCGCCGCTGATGATGCCGAGGGCGAGAAGCGAACCCGCCAGGCGCAGCCACAGGCCGCCCGCGATCAGGCCCATCAGCAGCAGTACCGATGCCACCAACTCAGCCGATCCGATGACGTAGGCGTTGAAGGGCCCCGGGGCGAGAAACAGCCCTTCGATGCCGAAGGCATGGCTCGCCCACGCGTCGAGGGTGCCGAAGATATGCGTGGTCTCCACGGAACCGGTGAACTTGAAGAACAAGGACTGGATGAAGACGAAGGCGATGTACAGCGTGCCGGCCACAGGGCCGAAGCGTGAGATGACGGTCATTTGCTCAGCTCCCGAGTGATCGATTGGATGCTGTATAGATGATCGTCGGCGAGCAGAAGTTACACCCGAGGCGCGCGCCCGGACCTACGGGGGAGTCGGCCTGATCGCCTTGCGGGGGACGCGATGGGGCGGCGCCGCCTGCAGCAACGCGGGCACGTCGGCCGGATCGTTCAACAGCATCACGCCATCACTGGCGGCATACGCTCTGCTTGCAGCTTGCTGCTGCAGGTAACGCTCAGCGCTTGCCGTGTCGCGCAGCTGGGCGTCCCAAAACGCCGTCGTGAAATCCAGCGCGTAGCGCGCATGGCGAGCATCGGGCTCACCCCAGCCTTCGAAGCGAATCGCCGTTTGTGTGAGGCCACCGAAGTTGTTGTAGCCACCGTTGATGAACAACAGGTAGCGCGGTGAGGCGGGCGCGAACAGAAAGGCGTCCATGCGCCAGGCCACGTCTTCCCCCCGGCGCAGGCGCGCGATGTCGTTGGAGCCGGTCACCGCCATAAAGGGCACCTCTAGATCGGCCCACGCCTGTTCATCGAGCTGGGGGCCGCGCCCGCGGGGCGCGAACATCACGATGGCGTCGATGCGCGCATCGGCAAGACTGACCGTGCGTCCTCGCCGGTCCACCCTGAGTCGCGTGCCGCCGAGCAGCTGGGCGATGTGGGCGCCGAAGGAGTGACCGGCCATTGCGATGCGCTCGCGGTTCATCTGCTCGCCCAGCGCCCCCCACGCCCGCGGCGGGGCTTCGATCGCATCGATCAGACGGGTGATTTCCCGGGCGCGCTCGCGCCATCCTCGAAACGCGCCTTGGGCGGAACCCGTGCCGCGCTGCGCCTCGGGAATCGTATCGCCGTGCTGCGGTTGCAAGCAGATGTAGCCATGACTGGCCCAGTGGCGCACGAGCGGTTGGTACTGGCTCGACGACCCCCAGACCCCGTGGGAGAAGATGATCACCGGCGCGGGCGCTTGCAGGTCCGCCGGAAAGGTGGCGCGCACGAGCACGTCGCGCTCACCACGCTCGCCACTCAGGCGTAGCTCCCGCGCTGGGGCGAGGGCATGCACGCCAACATCGCCCGCGTAGTCGGCCGATGGCGCGGCCACCGGGGCGGCGGCGTCCTGCGCGGCCGCACCCGCCCCGCAGGCGATCGCGATCAGGCTGAGGATCCAGGTCTTCGCTACCATCTCACGATCACCTCCGGGACGAATGCTGCCTAACGGTCCGGATCGAGTCAGTCCGGTTGGCGTACGTTGCGGTACTCGTTCACCGGCAAGTTGCGCTTGACGCTCACCTCGCCGGAGGGCCAGCGCACTTCCATGCGCTTGATCTCCGTGGCCTGGCCGAGGCCGAAGTGCACGCGCAGGGAGTGCTGGGAAAGCCAACTCGAGCCAGCGCGGATCTCTCGCTCCTGCATCACGCCGCCGGCGAGGATACGCACGCGAGCACCGATCGCATCCTTATTGTCGGTGATGCCATTGCCGATAAGACGCAGGGAGACCCAGTTACCCGCATTCTCCGTGTTGTTGCGCAGGAGGATGGGCTTTTCCGTCGGGCGGGTCTGCGGCGCCGGGCCTGTGCCCACGGCGAAGTCGAGCAGGCCGTCGCGGTTGTAGTCGGCGATCGCGAGGCCTGAGGTGAAGCGGTTGCTCGTGTTGAAGGACTGGACCACCGCCTCGAAGGTGCTATCACCCTGGTTGTGGAAGACGTGGGTGGGGCTGCCGAGGCCCGGGCCGATGGCGCCGATCTTGGGGAAGGAGCCGGTCATCAGCAGGTCCACGTACTGATCGTTGTCGAGATCACCGAAGCCGCAACCGAAGCCGAAGTCCGGGGCGGCGGCGGAGATGCCCGCCTCGCGCTCGATGGCCTTGAATTTGCCGTTGCCGAGACGTTCGAACAGGCCGTGCTCCTGATCGGCGTTCACGTTGGGGCCCGCGTTGGTGGAGAACATGTCCTGGTCGAGATCGAGGTCGATGTCGGCGAGGTCCATGCACATCCAGTAGCCGCGCTTGATGTCCCACTCGCGGCTGTCCGTGCCCGCGTAGCTCATCAGGGGGGCGAAGGTGAAGTCGCCGTTGTTGACCAGAATTTCGATGGGCGTGAGGCGACCGTTGATCTCGTGGCAGTCGGCGATGATCACATCCTGCATGCCGTCGTCGTTGTAGTCCGTGAACACGGAGGCGCAGGCACCGTAGGCCGTGTCGACGCCGGAGCCGGCGCTCACGTCGGTGAAGGTGAGGTCGCCGTTGTTGCGGAACAGGAGGTTCTTCGGTTGGGTGCGATCGGTGATGTTGCCGGGGGCCAGGATCAGCAGGTCGACGAAGCCGTCGTTGTCCACGTCGGCGGCGGAGATGTGCTGCGCCTGGCCTGCCAACTGCGGAATCAGGTTCAGGTCGCTCGAGGACGTGAGGTTCTCGAAGGTGCCGTCGCCCTCGTTGCGGTAGAAGCGAATGTAGCTCGCCCGCGGGCTGGCCCAGGCGCCGTCCGCCACCACCACGATGTCGCGATAGCCGTCGTTGTCCACGTCCACCGCGATCGCGCCGGAGCCGCCGGCTTCGCCCAGCAAGCCCGCCTCCTCGGTCACATCGTGGAAGGTGCCGTTGTCGTTGCGCAGGAGGCCGTTGCGCGCGCCGAGGCCGCCGGTGACGAAGAGGTCTTCATCCCCGTCGCCGTCGTAGTCCACCCAGACGAGGCCCGAGAAGCCATCCCCTTGGGCAGGGCTGTAGTTGATGAATCCGTTTAGCTGTTGCGAGAGATCCTGGAATCTCGGTGCCGCTTGGGTGGGCACCGTGAGCATCAGACCGCCCGCGAGGGTGAGTGCGATTGAGATTGGCTGGCGAAGCATGATCGAGTTCCCTTTTTGTTGTTGTTGAAGATCGCGACGACAGGACACTAGGGCGTCGGGCCGTAGAAGATGGGGGAGGTCCACGCCCGCTCCTGGATGTCCGTGTAGACGCTGGCATCGCAGCAGGCGGCGTACTGGGGTGGTGGCAGGTCACTGCCTTCCTCGCAGCTCCAGGGCGAGGGTTGGGCGTCGCATGCCGCTTTGGACCAACGCGGCGTCGGCAGCTCAAGCACCCGCAAGTAGTAGTAGGCGGGGCCCGTCGGCTCGAAGGCCTCGTCCTTCCACGCCCGACACAGAAACCGATTGCCCGCCTCCGCTGCCGCGGGCAACTCGATCTGCGTCTCGCGCAGCTCGCCCGCACTGTCCACCCACGCCTTGACCAGGTTCATGCGCGCGAGGCTTGCACCGCTCGGGTCGGCGATGCCCACCATCAGCAATTGCGGTTGCGCCGTGGGCGTCGGCATCGTCGGCAGGGTGGAGCCCATGAAGGTCACGCCGCGCAGTTCATCCCGCGCCAGCTCCGCGCAGGTGTTACGCGGCGATTCCGGCAAGGGCGGATCGTCACTCCACCTGGCCACCATGCGTACCTTGATGCGCGGGCCGCTGGTGGCGAAGGTCTCACGCGCGCGCAGCGCATCGAAGATCCCCTCCCGCGTGTTGTCGTAGGCCCACACGCCAGCCAGGCCGCCGGGACTGAAGTAAGCATTAGGTCCGGAGAGGCGCCGGGAGGCCGTGGCGTCCTTGCCGCCAGCATGGCCTGGGTAGTTGTCCTCCTCGACAGCACCCGCGGTGGCGTTGTGCGTGTCGGTGCTGGCGATGAAGCCGAGCTGGATCGGGTTGACATCACCGGACTGCGCTTGCGCGATGAGGCCAGCGTTCAGTCCGGCGCGCGCCATGCCGCCGGAAGCCATGTCCAGGGGCATGCCCTGGTCGGGCACGTACACCTCGAAGCTGCACAGGGGATCGTCCGGGTGGGAGGCGGGGGAACACTCGCTGCTCTGCTTGTGCTGAATGATCTCGATGAGCGGCTCCATTTCCGCCCGCGCCTTCGGGTGTTCGTTGGGATCGAGCTGAAAGGCCTTGCCGGCACTGTCATTCGACGTGTGGGGGATGGCGAGCACGTCGCAGCCGGGAAGCCCTGGGTTCTCCGGGTCGCCCGGAAGTCCGCGACATTGGGCCCGCAGGGTATGGCGCAGGGCGCCGGGGGTGGCCGTGGCATCGCGCGCAGGTAACGGCTGTACGAGGGGAGCACCGTGCGCGTCGGTGATGCTCTGCACGTCGCGGTAGATGACGTTGCGGTGGTTGCGCGAGAAGGAGCCGTCCTGCGCCGTGCCCGACGTCCACTCGTAGCCCGCGAAGGTGGTGAAGGAGCACGGTTCGTAGGCATCCTCTGCGGCGTCTATGGTGGCTCGCCACACGCTATCGAGGTATTGGCCCACCACGGCGCACAGCTCCGTGTTCTCCGGCGCGGTGACGCACAGCTGACTGAGTTCCGTGTTGCGCTGGGGATTGGCGGTCGCTCGATAGTCGCTGCACAAGGTGCGCAGCAGCTCCGCCTGATCAGCAAAGCCCATGTCCGCCAGGTCGTCAGCGATCTCGTCCGATAGCCAGTCCCGCCCCTGGGTACCCGCCTGCGTGCACAGGGCGGTCTCGCCGAGCAACTCGCCGTGATCGGTGACGGCGGCGAAGTCCAAGGGCTCACTGATGCGGAATTGGCGAGGTTCGCCCTCGGGCACGATGGGCGCCAGATCCGTCCACAGCCCCTTAGCGCTCTCGTAGGCCTCCATCGGACCGCCCGGCGTATCGAAGACGTACGCGTCTGCCGAGAATCGCGTGTGGATATGCAGATCGCCGAAGTACGCCTTGCGCACCGGCGGATCCTCCCCGCAAGGACCCGCCTGCAGCGAAGCGGGGATCGCGGCAACGATCAAGAACAGTGAGCAGTGGCTCGACACGCGCTGAATCATCGACCCGATGTTCCTTCCCTACTCGAACGGGGCACGCCGCGCGTACCTGCTTCAGTTAGGAAAAGCGCTATCCGACGTCAGCCGTTTCACCGCTCATCGATTGGTACGATGGGCATCGCTCAGCGGAACGCCCACCACACAGGGCACGTAAGGTAAGCTCCTCTGCGCCACCCTCACCTCGAGCACGCCATGATGAAAAGACGGTCACTCCTCGTAAGCCTCTTCCTACTGCCGATGATCGGTACGGTCGCCGCCGACGAGCACGTCGTGCAGGCCATCGCCACCCGAGGCTTCGAGTCGATGTTGTTCGAGCCCGATTTCCTGCAGGTGGCGCCGGGCGATACGGTGACCTTCCAGGTAGACGACTTCGACCATCAGCCGCAGTCCGCCTTCATACCGACGGGCGCGACGCCCTGGCGCGCGGAGAAAGGAAAGTCGATTACGGTCAAGTTGGCCGAGCCAGGCGTCTATGTATTCGACTGCGCCTATCACAACGTGATGGGCATGGCGGGGGTGATCGTGGTGGGTGAGCCGCGTAACGTGGACGAGGCGCGCGAGTTCTTCTCGCGCTACCGGGATGAGACGGTCTTCATCGATAAGGATCGCCTGGACCATATTTGGGATCCGAAAACCGGTGCGCTTGCCGCTCTACCTCAGTCCTGACGGGTGGGTGCAGCGCTACCCTCCGCTTAGCAACAAGTCTTAGGCGTCGTAGCACGATGATCTCGAATTCAACCAGTCCTGTTTCGTGGGTTCTACTCATCGACGAGCTTGTCGAGGCTGCGCAGCACCTGCAATCGCTCGCGGACGAGATGAGCGCCGAGGGAGTCATCGATGAGGCGGAGTACTCCGTGCGCGTAGGCCACGTGTACGCTCATCTCAATAGAGCGTGGAACACCCGACGCGTCGAAGACGGCGCGCAGGAGCTAGGCTGGGAGCTGGCGTCGGGTTTCCCGAGTGATATCGAGCCAGTGGGCTAGTATGGATAGCCCGCCGCCAGATCCGCGTTTCTACGCCTTGCGCTCTGCCCTGCTGGATGGGGATCTCTCACTCGCTGATGAGTTGATTCGCAGCGATCCCGCGTCTCTGGAGGCCAGAGATGGGGTCGGGGAAACGGTCTTGCATTGGCTTGCGGTCGAAGACGAGCGGGAGCTCGTCGAGTGGCTGAGGTCTCGGGGTGCTCAAGTGGACCCACGGACGCACTTCGGCAACACACCTCTGGGCGAAGCAGCATCACTGGGATACCTCGAGTTGTGCGCGTACCTGGTGGCTCACGGAGCCGACACCAGGGCGAAGAACCACCTGGGCTCGACGCCCCTTGCTCAGGCGGCGACCTCAGATCAGTTGGAAGTCGTCATGTACTTGCTCAAACAGGTTGCTGGCGGTGAAGACCTCTCGAGTTACTTCGGCCCCTACGATCTCGAACTACACGTCACCCCAGACTCAGCGGTAGCGGGTGTTCTACGAGAAGCCGGCTTGTCCGTCGGAGACACTGCGTAACCTCGGCTTCGCAGGTGGGTCTAGTTAAGCTGGCGGAACGTCGAACAGGGGAGATACGGATGATGGTCGGAACGCACTCTAATCGCGCGCGCCATTGGTTTGTACCGCTCGCCGCTGCAATCGTGGCCGTGGATGTCGTGGTGGCGCAGCTAGGCCCAATCACACGCTCGGTAGAGCTCGGCCTGCTGATCGACCTCGTCGTTCTGCTTCCCTGCTTGTATCTGCTTCACTCCCGCGGGAAGGGAAAAGCCAGTCTGGTTCGTGGCCTGGGACTGGCTTGTCTCGGTATCTGGATCGCGGCGAAGCTCATTCCAGAGTCAGAACGGGTGCTGCTCGAATACGTTGCGCCGCTCCGGTACGTCGGGCTGTTGGTGCTCGTGCTCCTCGAACTCGCCATCGTACGCCTGCTCTTTGAAGCCATCAGGTCAGGTAGTTCGCAAGGTGAGGCTGCCCACCGAGTCAGTGCTGAAAGCGAGATGCCGCCTTGGGTGGCAAGGCTACTCGTCTGGGAGGTTGGCATCTGGCGCAAGTTGCTCAGCTGGGGAAGGGGCTTGCTGGGCCGCGGGCGCGGCGATCCCTGACCAGCAGCTGATGAGAAGATGGCGACCGCGTTTACACACGGCCGCCATCGAGGCTGATGACACACCCGCCAGCGGAGCGGTATCCCAACCCCCTCGCGGGCGGGTGGTCATCCCCGCGCGCCATCGCGAGGGCGATGGCACGAGGTGGGTTGCCGCGCCTTAGCGATCCTGCAGATCGAAGCGATCGGCGTTCATCACCTTGGTCCAGGCGCGTACGAAGTCGTGGACGAACTTCTCCTTCGCATCGTCCTGGGCGTACACCTCCGCGTAGGAGCGCAGCACCGAGTTGGAGCCGAACACGAGGTCTACGCGCGTGGCCGTCCACACGACCTTGCCGGACGCGCGGTCGCGCAGCTCGTAGGTGCCCTCGCCCGCCGGCTTCCACTCGTAGGCCATGTCCGTGAGGTTGGCGAAGAAGTCCGTGCTCAAGGTGCCCACGCGATCGGTGAAGACGCCGTGGGCGCCGCCGCCGTAGTTCGCACCCAGCACTCGCAGACCGCCGACGAGCACGGTCATCTCCGGCGCCGTCAGGCCGAGCAGCTGCGCGCGATCGAGCAGGTGCTCCTCCGGGGCGTGCTGACTGGCGGCCTGGGCGTAGTTACGGAAGCCGTCGAACTTGGGCTCGAGGGGGGCGAAGGACTCGGCGTCCGTCGCCTCGTCCGTGGCATCGCCGCGACCCGGGGCGAACGGCACGCTCACGTCGACGCCCGCCGCCTTGGCGGCCTGCTCGACGGCAACGTTGCCAGCCAACACGATCACGTCCGCCACGCTCGCACCGGCCGCCTCGGCGATAGGCTCGAGCACACCCAATACCCGCGCCAGGCGTTCGGGCTCGTTGCCTTCCCAGTCTCGCTGCGGGCTCAGTCGGATGCGAGCGCCGTTAGCGCCGCCGCGCTTGTCCGAACCGCGGAAGGTACGCGCGCTGTCCCAGGCCGTGGCCACGAGGTCGGCCAGGGGCACACCGGCGGCGGCGATCTTCGCCTTCACCTGATCCACGTCGTAGGCCGTGTTGCCCGCGGGCACGGGATCCTGCCAGATCAGATCCTCCGCCGGCACTTCCGGGCCGACGTAGCGGGCCTTCGGACCCATGTCGCGGTGGGTGAGCTTGAACCAGGCGCGGGCGAAGGTCTCCGAGAAGTACGCGGGATCGTCGTGGAAGCGTTGGGAGATCTTGCGGTATTCGGGGTCCTTGGCCATCGCCATGTCCGCATCGGTCATGATGGGCATGCGGCGAGCACTCGGATCCGTCGCGTCCACCGGCATGTCCTCCTCGGCGATGTCGACGGGCTGCCACTGCCAGGCGCCGGCGGGGCTCTTCTTCAGCTCCCACTCGTGTTCGAGGAGCATCTTGAAGTAGCCGTTGTCCCAGCGCGTGGGATGGGTGGTCCAGGCCCCCTCGATGCCGCTGGTCACGGCCTCGCTGGCCTTGGCATTGCCCGCCGGGTTGATCCACCCGAAGCCCTGCGCCTCCACGGGCGCGCCTTCGGGCTCGGGGCCGAGGGTGCTGGCGTCGCCGTTGCCATGGCCCTTGCCCACGGTATGGCCGCCGGCGGTCAGGGCCACCGTCTCCTCATCGTTCATGGCCATGCGGGCGAAGGTCACGCGCACGTCGTGCGCCGTCTTCAGGGGATCTGGTTTGCCGTCGCGACCCTCCGGGTTGACGTAGATCAAGCCCATGTGGACGGCGGCCAGGGAGCCGTCGAGGGACTCAGCATCTTCGTTAGCAAAGCGCTGCTCACTGGGCGCGAGCCACTCGCCCTCGGGGCCCCAGTAGATGTCTTGCTCCGGGTGCCAGATGTCCTCGCGACCGAAGGCGAAGCCGTAGGTCTTGAGGCCCATCGACTCGTAGGCCACGTTGCCGGCCAGGATCAGCAGGTCCGCCCAGCTCACCTGGTTGCCGTACTTCTTCTTGATCGGCCACAGGAGGCGGCGCGCCTTGTCCAGGTTGCCGTTGTCGGGCCAGGAGTTGAGGGGGGCGAAGCGTTGGCTGCCGGTGCCGGCGCCGCCGCGACCGTCGCTCGTGCGGTAGGTACCCGCCGCGTGCCAGGCCATGCGGATCATCAGGCCGCCGTAATGACCCCAGTCCGCCGGCCACCAGGGCTGGCTGTCGGTCATCAGGGCTTCGAGGTCGGCCTTGAGGGCGTCGACGTCGAGGGACTTCAGGGCGTCGCGGTAGCTGAAGCTCTCATCGAGGGGATCGGTCTTGCGATCGTGCTGATGCAGGATGTCCAGCTTCAGGGCGTTCGGCCACCACTTGTCGTTGGACTGCTCGACCTGGGTGTGCGCCCCGTGCATGACGGGGCATTTGGCAGGGCTGCTCATGTTCCGGCTCCTCTGGCAGAACGAATACGGGTAATTCCAGTGTTGCCAGCATCGCAAGAAACGCTACGTTAGCGGAAATCGATTATTTGAGACGAAATGATCACTTCTAGCTATCAGTAACCGCCCCAGGAACGGCGAGCGAGACGCCCAGCAATACGCTGGCGGGCCAGAAGAGATACACGAGCATCTCCAGGTTCTCGCCGAAGCTGTAGAGAAACATCATCAAAATCACGGCGAATCCCACCCGCCCGCTCGCCTGCACCTGGGCCCGCAGCACGCACTCGAGGGAGCTGACCAGCAGGGGCACGGCCAAGGCGAGGGCGCCGAAGGCTCCTTTTACGAAGAGCAGTCCGTACCAGCTGTGATGGCTGCCGATCGGCATGTACTCCACCAGGTGGGGACCGCGCTCCACGATGCCATGGCCGAACCACGGGGCCTCGTGCCACCAGCGGTCTACGGCGATGCGCCCGAGGGTCTCACGCACCCGCGTACTGTCGGCCCGCGCGCCCTTGAAGGCCGCCACGCCATCGCGAGCTGCCACCACCAGGGGATTGGCGATCAAGCCCGCGAGAAGGGCCGCGACCCCGCCGGCGCCCCACAGGCGGGGAGAACGGGCGCGAGCCACCAGGTGTGCGGTGGGCCAGATCAACGCAAAGGCCACCAAGGCCATGCGCGACTTCGACAGGAAGATCATCGCCAGGGCGCCTGCCACACCTATCGACAACCATCGCCTGTCTCGCTCCTCCAAGGCGCAGATCAGCATCACCACGCCCATCATTCCCGCCGCCGGCGCCCACGGGGTGAAGAACTGCCAGCGCGGCGCACCGCTCTCGGGATCGGTGATGTACAGCTGAAGGGTGAAGAACTCCGGGCCGGGGCCACCGAGGGCCTTCAGGGGCGAGGTGTAGATGGCCTCCGGCAGTCCGAGCTTCGGCGCCATGAGCATCACCGGGAGCAGGCACAGGGTCTGCAAGGCGAGATGGCAGCAGGCCCGGTAGATCACCGCGGGGCGAATGGACAGGCACGCACCGGCCAGGGGGAACAGGGCCAGCAAAGCCCATCCCTTCGCCCACCCCACGGACGATTTGATGGTCTTGCCAAGGCCGAGGTCGAACTGCGTGTGACCGATCACCAGGGCCACCCACATGGCGCCCATGCCGCCGAGCCATATCCAGACGGTGAAGGGTACGGGGCGCGCGCGCCAGCGTGCGGGCAACGCATCGTGGAGGTAGCGCCCTAAGAAGACCAAGCCGGCCAAGGTCCACCCGAGCACTGGCCCCACCATGTATAGGGCGCCGGCCGCGTAGAACAGCCAGGTGAGTCGGATGGTCCAGCTCACGCACCATTCGGCGGGCGAGAGGCGATCAGTCGGCGACACGGCCGGTCACCCGATCGATCAGCAGGGCCAGGATCGGCTGTCGCAGCCAGGCGAGCAGCATCGATGCCACGAGCATCACACTCGCCAGCACGCCGCCAGCCACCGCCAACTTGCGCTTCGGCCCCGAGGGCTTGCGGGGCAAGGTAGGTGCCTCGAGCAGCTGCACCATTGGGTAGGAAGCGAAGTAATCGGATTTGTTAACATCCTGGCGCGCGAGGGCCGAGGCGAACACAGCCTCCGCCACCTGCAATTCCCGCGCGCGGCGCGCCAACTCGCCGGCGTCTTCGGCGAGTTGCGTCACGCGACGGCGCTGATGCTCGATCTGGCGCACGAGCTCCGCCTCTTCCGCCGCAAAGCCTGCACGCTTCGCCTCGCCGTCCACCAACTGTTCGAACAGCCGAGCGCGTTGCTGACTCACCGACAGGTCCACGAGGCGAAGGATCACCGCCGAGCCCAGCCCGGTGAGGGTGGCGCCACGGGCGCTGAGCGAGTCCACCAGGGCGTTGTAGTCGGCCATAAAAGCGACCCGGCGGGGATGACGCTCGCCGAAGCGTCCGCTGATCTCGCGCAGCTCGCCGGACACGCGGGTGAAGCGCATGAGGAGATCCTGAAACTGCGTATCGGCCTGCAGCACGAAGGCGCGCGACGCCGCGCCCACGTCGATCCCCAGCGCCTCGCTCAAGCGCGTCACCATGGCGCGGGCCTTGGCCAGGGCGGCGCGTACTTCCAGCGCCCGCGAACGCAGCTGCTCCAGGGTGGCCACCGTGGCGTCGTACTGCGCCACGGACGCCACCTCCCCCGACACCTGCAACTCGATCACGGCGCGTCGCGCGCGCTCTACCTTCTCCTCGAACTCGCCCACCAGCGAGCGCATCGTGCGTTCGCGGATCTTGGCCTCGCCCGCGCGCAGGCGCTCGAGCTCCGCCGAAAAGGCGCGTTCCACCGCGGCTGCCAGCTCACGCGCCTGCTCGGCCGTCGCGCCGGTGAGCTCCACGTGGATCAACTCGGTCTGGTCGACCAGCTCCACGCGCGGCCTCGGAAAGCGCTCGAGCGTGATGCCCACTTCAGCGGCGGCGATGGCGAGGGTCTGATCGGCGACGATGAGCCGCTTGTACTTCTCCGTGGGCGAGAGGCTGGAGGAGGCGTAGGGGGATGCGGTCGACGACACGGCCTGCCCCAGACTCTCGAGCTGCAAGGTGGTGCTGACGCCCGCCGCGGGCAGCAGCAAGGAGAAGCGGCTGGTGTAGGTGGCCGGGGCGAGCACGCAGTAGGCGGTCACCGCGGCCCACACCACGCTCAAGGTCAGCAACGTGGTGCTCACGTAGCGACGGCTGCGCCCGGTGGGGTCGAAGCCGTAGCGCAGCCAACGCCAGGCCTTGAGCGCGAAGGTCTTCATCCGCCGGTGCCTGGCAGGCCCAGGGCCCGCGAGGCGCCCCAGGCGCCGGCCAGCACATCGCCGAGGTTGATCACGGCACTGTCGTAGCAGGCGATGGCATCGCCCGGCAGCAGGTAGGGGTCGAAGCCGTCCCGGTCCGCCCGCCTAACGAGTGCTTCAACCGGGCGGCTGATCACTTCGCTGCGCCCGGTGAGGGGGTTACGGCTGATCAGCACGGCGTAGCGGTTGGCATTGGTGGCTTGCGTGCCGCCTACGCAGTTCGCCGACACCAAGGCCTGCAGCAGGCGGGTGCCGTAGGGCAGCGACCAGGCGTCGCGGCCGATCGCGGCCAGGGCGTTGCCCGGTGCAGGCCGGGTGAGGTTGGACATGAACACGCGGATGCCCGGCGGGGTCACGGCGCTCGGTCGCGCGAGCTCCGGCTGGAAGCACGCGCGGCTCGTCACGTGCACCTGATCCCCGGCGATCAGGGGTAGGTCGTCGAAGGGGGCACCGTCCAGGGCACCGCGAAGATCGATGATGCGACGACGTCCAGCGCGGGTCAGGACCACGTTCGCCAGATCCGCATCCGGCCGCACGCCCCCCGCGGCCTGCAGGGCCACGCTCAGGCGCCGCCCGCCGGGGGCGTCACCGGGGGCGTCGAGGCGAGCCTCGGGCTGATCCTCCGCCCGACGCACGTTGATCTCCCGCATGCCGGGGCCGAACACGGCGCCGGAAACGAACACCTGGACCGGTCCGTAGTCCACCACCTGCAGGCTCAGGCGCAGCGCACCTTGGCGATAGAAGCGCTCCGCCACCAGCATCGCGGCCAGCATGGATTCCACGTCGGACGGGCGAAATCCCGAAGCGATCAAAGGCGCTAGGTGCGGGATGTGCAAGCGACCGTCCGGGGCCAGCACGTAGGTGCCGGACAGCAGCTCATCGCCCTCGATACTGACCCGCACCATGTCCCCCGGGGACAGGGGGAGATCGATGCTGGTCGCCACGTCGACGGGCGTGTACGCCGCCTCGGGGTAGGACGAGGGTTGGGCCGCCTCGCGACAGGCATCGCGGTTGAGGGCGTCGAGTTCCTCCACGGCGAGCGCCGCCCCACGGCGGAAGGACACACGCTCATCCATGTAGGGCGCGTCACCCAGGGAGGCCTCGTATAGGTTGCTCGGCGCCTGCACGGCGCTGACGCATCCCCCCAGGAGACCCAGACCAGCGACGAGGCCTGGCAGCAACAGACGGAGGTTCGGTGGGTACATGGCATCGCTCCAAGACAACTGTAGTCCTTAGGAGCAAGGCCCGTGCCAGCACAACGCCGGCTTTGCAATCAACGCGTTAGGGATCGCCTTTGCGTTTCGCAACGGGCGGAATTCGCCGTTCGCGAAGCCCCATGTGCGAGACGCACCCGCGCGTCAGCGCCTAGCTGGCGTGGCGACTCCAGCCTTCGAGCTTGCGGTACAGGGTGGAGGGCGACACGCCCAGGATCTTCGCGGCTTGCGGCACGGAGCCGTCCACCATGTCCAGGGTGCCCTCGATCACCTGGCGCTCGATGTCGCGCAGCTTGCCGCCGAGGGGCACGTAGCCGGTACGTGCGGCGACAGGCGTTTGCGCATCGACCTCCGCGGCGGCGCCCGAAGCAAGCGGCGCGGCGTTCGACGCGCCGACGAGGGCCGTCACCTGACCCTGTGGATCCTCACCGAAGCCCGGCACCGCTTGCACCATGGGCGCGGTCACGTGGGTGCCCTGGTTCAACACGACGATATTGCGAACCGCGTTCTGCAACTCGCGCACGTTGCCGGGCCAGCGGTGTTCGGCGAGCAGCGTCGTCGCCTGCGCATCGAAGTCCTCGAACTCGCGGTGCTCCTCTGCGGCGAAGGCGCGCAGGAAGGTGCGGGCCAGCTGCAGGATGTCATCGCCACGATCGCGCAGGGGCGGCAGGGCGATGGGCAGCACATTGAGGCGGTAGTACAGATCCTCGCGGAAGCGACCGGCGCGCACCTCGGCCATCGGGTCGCGGTTGGTCGCGCAGATCACCCGCACGTCCACCTCGCGCAGCTCATTGCCCCCGATCGGTTGGATCAGTGAGGTTTGCAGGAAGCGCAGGAGCTTGGTCTGCAGCTGCACGTCCATCTCGCAGATCTCATCCAGGAACAGGGTGCCGCCGTGGGCGGAGAGCGCCGCGCCGGGCCGGTCAGCGATGGCGCCGGTGAACGCGCCCTTCAGGTGACCGAACAACTCGCTCTCGATGAGGTCCTTGGGGATGGCGCCGCAGTTGAGGGGCACGAAGGGTCCCGACGCGCGTGGCCCGGCCCGGTGGATGGCGTTCGCCGCCACTTCCTTGCCGGTCCCGCTCTCGCCGGAGATAAACACGGTCGCCTTCGACTGGGCGACGTTCTCGATGGCGCGGTATACCGACTGCATGACCAGAGAGCCACCGACGAAGCCGTGGTACTCACCTACCGGCTTCTCTCGCCGATAGGCGGTGACCTCGCGGCGCAGGGACTGCAGCTGCAGGGCGTTGTCGACGGTGGTGAGCAACCGGCTCTTGGAGACGGGTTTGACCAGGAAGTCGTGCGCCCCGCGGCGCATCGCTTCCACCGCGCGCGAGATGGAGCCGTCCGCGGTGATCACCACCACGGCAGCCGGGTATTCATCGCGACGCAGGGTCTCGGCGAGGTCCAGGCCGTCGCCGTCGGGCAACTGCAGATCGAGCAACAGCACATCGTAGTCGTGCTCGGCGATCGCCCGGCGGGCATCGCTCAGGGACTCCACGAGCGTGCACTGGTAGGCACCGCCTTCGAGATGGGCCGCGAGCAACGCAGCCAGCGAAGGGGTGTCCTCGATGATCAGGACGCGGCGAGCGATGATCGTTCCTCCCGGTAGCGGTTGAGCGCGCCGAGGGCGCGACGACCTTCCTGCAACAATTCCTTGCGCATCGCCGCCACCGCGGCCGGGTCCGCATCGCCGCGGCGACACGCCCGATCGAGTTGACGGGCGAGCTCCCCGACTTGCACGGCACCGAAGCTGCCGCCGAGGCTCTTGAGCTTGTGCGCTACATGCGCCAGCTGTTGATCTTCCGTGGCCACCTCGATCGCCTCGAGCATCTGCCCCATATCGCGCGAGGCCATCTGCATCAACCCGGCCGCTGGTTCACCGGCGAGGCCCTCCAGCATTTCGTTCAGGACGGTGCGGTCGATGCCATCGCCCTCGCCCGTCTCCTGCACCTCGTCCGGCTTGTCCAGATCCAGCGTCGGCGTCAGGGCGCACTGCACCACTTCCCACAGAAGGTGGGGCTGAATCGGTTTCTCCACGAAGCCTTGCACATCCATGAAACTGCACCGCAGGCGCGTATCGGCGTCGGCGAAGGCCGTCGCCATGATAATGGGCAGGTCGGCGCGTACCCCGGCCATGGACCGAATGCGGCGGATAGCCTCGAAGCCGCCCACGATGGGCATGTCCACATCCATCAGCACCACGTCGTAAGCTTTGGCGGCGACCGCGTCGATCGCCTCCTGCCCGTTGTCCGCGAGTTCCACCACCGCGCCCATGCGCTCGAGGTAGGCCTTGGCGATGAGCTGATTGGTCGCGAGGTCTTCTGCCACGAGCACGCGGGGCGGCTCTCCCGCGGCGTTGCGCAGGCGGCGTTCACTCCAGCGCACCGGCTCCGCCTCGTCGCGCTCGTTGCGCACCTCGGGGAGCGGTAGCTCGACAGTGAAGCAGCTGCCGACGCCGAGTTCACTCTCCAGGGAGATCTCGCCCTTCATCAATTCCACGAGGTGACGGGTGATCGCCAATCCCAACCCGAAACCACGGATGCCTCGCGCCGACTGCCCCACGCGCGTGAAGTGATCGAAGAGCCGTCGCTGATCTTCCTGGGCGATGCCGTAGCCTGTGTCCTCCACGCGAAAGCGCACCCGGCCACCCACCCGATCGACGTGCAGGCGAATGCCGCCGTCGGTGGAGTACTTCACCGCATTGGAGAGCAGGTTCTCGAGGATCTGGCGCACGCGCCCAGCGTCGCCAACGACGACGTGGGGGAGGTCGCCGCTGATGGTGGTGTCGAAGGTAAGGCCCTTCTTCACCGCCGCGGCGCGCCAGGTCGCAGCTACCTTGTCGACGAACTTCGGCAGGTCGAAGCGGGTGCTCTCCAAGCGGATCGCGCCGGCATCCGCCTGGCTGAGTTCGATGAGGTCCGCTAGCAAACCCCGTAGCTGCTCACCGGAGTCCAGGGAAAGGGAGAGAAGCTCTTGCTGCTCGTCATCGAGGGCAGTCTGCTCCAGCAAGGTCAAGGTGCCGAGCAGGCCGTTCACAGGCGTGCGGATGTCGTGGCTGATCATCGCCACGAAGCGCGACTTCGCGCGGTTCGCCGACTGCGCCATGTCGTGCGCTTCCTCGAGGGAGCGACCGAGGGTTTGCAGCTGCGCCACCTGCTCGCCCAGGGCATGCTTCTGCGCCACCAGCGTGTGTTCGGTGCGCTTCTGCTCGGTGATGTCAGAGTAGGTGGTGACGATGCCGCCGTTGCGCAGCACGCGGCTGCTGATGGCGATGTGCTTGCCGTTGGCGCGCTGACTCACCTCTTGGTACTGACCGCGCTCGCGCCGCTGCTTGAGCGTCGTGAGGCGCTCATGCATCAAGGTGTGCGGATCGCCCTCGCCGTAGTCACCCCGCTCGGCGCAGAAGAGCAACAACTCCTGCAGGGACTGCCCCTCGCGCAGCAGATCTGGCGGCAGGCTCAATATCACCGAGAGGTTCTTGTTCCAATTGCGCAGGCGCAGCTGCGAGTCGAAGACGCTCACCCCCTGACTGATCGCATCCAGGGTGGTGGTGAGGAACTCCGCCTCGTCCTGCGCTCGCTTGCGCTCGGCCTCCAGGGCCAGCGTTCGTTGCAGCACCTTCTTGTTCAGGCGAACGCTCGCTTGCTCGAGGCTCTGATTGCTCTCGAACAGCTCGCGACTCTTGAGCTCGAGCAACTGCTCGGCGCGCTTGCGCGCCCGACGCTCGCGCAGCAGCGCGCGTTCGAGCAGCTCGGTGCTGGGGGTCGACTCAGGCATGGGCATCGAGGTCGAGCAGGCGGAATATGGCCTGCAGGTCTTGGGCCCCGTCCGCCACCTCGCGCACGATGCGCAGGCGCTCACCGAAGTGAACGGCGGAGGCCTCCATCAGACCGTGGGCAAGAGCGTGGAGGGGGCGGTGGGAGTAGTAGTGCACGGTCCACTCGCCGTTGCCGCCCTGGGTTCGGAAGCGAGGCGGCTTAGCATCTGGGTGCAACTTCTTCACTTCGATGTGGATGTGATCTTCGACGCGCTCCATCAGCGCTGGCGTACTCGCCAGGCTGCCGAAGTATTCGGGGTGACCGTTCAGGAAGACCTTGAAGAGGTGGCGGCCGTAGTCCACCAGCAACGCCTCGGCGTCCTCTTCTTCCTGGCGCGCGACGGCCGCCAGGATCGCGTAGAGCTCCTGCGCAGGGTAGTTGTCGACGGCGGTATAAGCCCCGCCGTCGCTGGCCGCCACGGCGTCGAGCGCGGCCTCAGCACGCGCCAACCCGAAGCGGCTCTCAACGTAGTCCATGAACTCTGTAAATATCAGCCCGCGCATTCGCTTCGCGCCCCCTGGGTTGAGGCCTGAATCACACTTTCGACACGGTATAGAAGTGTCCGACCCAAAGATGTGACTGGCCCGGTGTTTTTGCCAAATCTCACAGTTCAACGCCACTTTTCAAGGGCTTACATAGCGCCGCGACCGGAGATGACGGCGGGCACGGTGCGTAGCAGGATCGATATGTCCAGTCGCAAGGAGCGCTGGCGAAGGTAGTCGAGGTCCATCTCCACCTGCTGCTCGAAGCCGATCAGCGCCCGTCCGGACACCTGCCAGGTGCAGGTCAGTCCAGGTTTGCCGTCGAGGCGTCTGAGCGCGCGTTGGTCGTAGTAGGAGACCTCCCGCGGGATCGCCGGGCGCGGACCTACCACCGCCATGTCACCGACGAGAATATTCACTAGCTGCGGCAACTCATCGAGTGAGGTTCGGCGCAGGAGGCGACCGATGGGGGTGACCCTGGGGTCATGGTGCATCTTGAAGCTACGCTGATCGCCGCGCTCGTTCTGCGCGAGGAGCGCCGCGCGACGCGCCTCGGCGTCGACGTACATGGAGCGGAACTTCAACATCTGAAAGGGTTTGCCACCCACGCCCGTGCGGGTTTGGCGAAACAGCACCGGGCCCCTGCTGGTCAGGCGAATCGAGCATGCGATGACGGCCAGTAGCGGGCTCAGGGCGAGCAGCGCACCGGCGCTCAGGACCACATCGATCGTTCGCTTCACGGTTGCGGAGTCGAGCCAACGGGTGCCGTGGTGGACCAGCGCCAACCACAACGCCCTGGCGCCAGGAATGCGGGGTTCCCCACCACGTAGCGACGGAAGAGTCGCATGGGCTCCTGGTAGAGGCGGAACAGCCACTCTCCACCGAGCTCGCGCAACCAACGGGGCGCCCGCGGGATGCGACCGGAGTAGAAGTCGAACAGTCCTCCCACCCCGAGGGCGGCCCCCACACTCAGGTGCGCGTGATGGCGTGCCAGCCACTCGTCCTGATGGGGCACCCCCGTGGCGACCAGCAGGATGTCCGCACCGGAGCCATTCACCTGATCGATCACCGCCCTTTCCTCGGCACTGTCGGCGTCGAAGTAGCCGTGGTGGGTGCCGGCGATACGAAGCCCCGGGGCGAGACGGCCCGCCGTCTGGGCCACGCGCTCGGCGATGCCTGGGCGTGCCCCTAAGAGAAAGACTGATAAGCCCGCATCGCGCGCCGCACGGCACAGGAGTGGAAACATGTCGGTGCCGTTCAGATTGTCGGCGCGCTCGCCCGCCCAGCGCGCCGCCCAACGCACGCCCGTGCCGTCGGGGAACAAGGCATCGGCGCTCTCGAGCGCCTCGCGGTAGGACGCAGATCCCCACATCACGTTGTAGCCGTGGGCGTTGACGAACGCGTAGCGGCGTTTCGCACCGC
>JBCBZW010000064.1 GCA_039815145.1 Pseudomonadota bacterium | reverse complement strand
CCACATCATTATGAGTGGGCGCTTCCGGGAGCGGATCATACCCGCCCGCGTGCCAGGGGTGGCACTTTGCCAGGCGTTTCACGGTGAGTTCCCCGGCTTTCGCCAAGGGATAGCGCTCGAAGGCCTCTAGTGCATAGGTCGAGCAGCTCGGGTAGAAGCGGCAGCTACGGGGCAGGAAGGGGCTGATCCCCCACCGGTAGCAGCGAATGAAAAAACGAATCAGGCTGCGCACTTGAGACTCAGACGGCGCCAATGCCGAGACAAGCTCTCGCGCATGGCCGGCGCCTCCAGATTGGCACTAGGGCCCTTGGCGATGACCACGAAGTCGGCAGCCGGCAGCTCAGCGTGGATCAGGCGAAAGGACTCACGGACCTGGCGCTTGATGCGGTTACGTACCGTGGCCCGTTTTGCCGTTTTCCGAGAGACCGCCAGACCCAGGCGGGCGCCAGATTGGTCGTTCGGACAGGCGAGCACAGTGAAGTGGGCGTCGCGAGATCGCACGCCCTGCTTGAAGACTCTATCGAAGGCTCGCTTGACGGTGAGCCGGTGCTCACGCGGAAACGCGTGGGCGGCGGCAGGGGCCACCTATCAGGGGCAGAGCCGCTTGCGGCCCTTGGCGCGACGGCGCTTCAGCACGTCCCGACCGGACTTCGTGGCCATCCGGGCACGGAAACCGTGGGTGCGAGCGCGGCGCAGATTGCTCGGCTGGTAAGTGCGTTTCATGAGGTTATTCCGTCGTCGACGCGCAGGCCGTGGCCGACCTGCAGAGAGCCGCGAATCGTAATGAGCGCGCTGCGGCGTGTCAAGCGATTACCCCGAGGGGAAGTGGTAGCAGCATCTCTGCCACTCCGGTTAGTATCGTCGGTCCCCCCGCCCTGGACGGCAGTCGTTCACGCACGGAGTCGAGGAACACGTGGCCCACATCTGGGATCGCGCCGTCGAGGCGTTGGAAGGCTTAGTCTCTCAGCAGGATCTGAACCAGATCCGCCCCCTGCACGCGCGCGAGTCCGCCAACGGCCAGCTCGTGTTGCTCGCGCCGAACAGCTACGTCATGCAGGAAATCCGTGATTCCTCGTTGATGGGCGAGATCGAGCGCGTGGTGCAGCAGGTCTCCGAGGGCCAGGTTTCAGAAGTGCGCCTGCAGGTGGGCAGCGTCGATCGGCCCGATCAGGCGCAGGCGGCGGACCAGGGCGAGGCGCGACGCCGCCCGCCACCTATCGAATCTCCTAAGGACCTCAATGGCGCCGGGGGCGTGCAGATCGCGGGCAGCCGCCTGAACCCCGATTACACCTTCGATAAGTTCGTGGAAGGGAAGAGCAATCAGCTCGCACGCGCGGCCGCCATGCAGATATCGCAAAACCCCGGGCGCGCCTACAATCCGCTGTTCATCTACGGCGGCGTCGGCCTCGGCAAGACGCATCTCATGCACAGCGTCGGCAATGCCATGGCAGCGCGCTCCGGCGCGCGTGTGGCGTACGTGCATTCGGCCGATTTCGTGTCGGACATGGTGCATGCGCTCCAACACAACCGCATCAATCTGTTCAAGCAGGCCTACCGCTCGCTCGACGCGCTGTTGATCGACGACATCCAGTTCTTCGCCGGCAAGGAGCGCTCGCAGGAGGAGTTCTTCCATACCTTCAACGCCCTGCTCGAGGGCCAGCGCCAGGTGATCCTCACCAGTGACCGCTACCCGAAGGACGTGGACGGCCTGGAGGAGCGCCTATCGTCTCGCTTTGGCTCGGGGCTCACGGTGGCGATCGAACCGCCCGAGCTCGAGACGAGCGTGGCGATCCTGAAGTCCAAGGCCGTGTCGGCCGGTGTACAGCTGCCCCAGGACGTGGCGTTCATGATCGCCCAGGCCATGCGCTCCAACGTACGTGAGCTCGAAGGCGCCCTGCGGCGCCTTCTGGCCACCGCGCAGCTGACGGGGCAGCCGATCACCCTCGAGTTCGCCGAACACTCGCTGAAGGACATCATCCGCCATCACGATCGCAACGTGACCATCGAGCAGATTCAAAAGCACGTGGCGGACTACTACTCCGTGCGCGTCGCTGACCTGCTCTCGAAGAGTCGATCGCGCTCGGTGACGCGCCCGCGCCAAATCGCGATGGCCCTGACCAAGGAACTGACGGGCCACAGCCTGCCGGAGATCGGCGACGCCTTTGGCGGTCGCGACCACACCACGGTGATCCACGCGGTACGCAAGGTGGAGGAGCTGTGCCGCTCCGATCCCCGCATCCAACAGGACTATGAAAAGCTGTGCAGAACCCTGACCCGATGATGTGGATAACTATGGAGCGGGTTTTTCATCCCCATCGCTCCACAGAGAACCCACAGGGCGTCAGCGGCTTCTCAAGCGCCCTGATGGAAAGATAAGCGATTGAATATTATAGAGAAAATTGACTTATCCACGGGCCGGTTCCCGCCTAATAATCACTACAGTAATCTATATATAGATTTCTTATTTCTATTACTCCGTGTGGAAGGACGAACGAGCGCATGAAACTGACGACAGAACGCGAGGTGCTGCTCGCTCCGCTCCAGAAGGTGATCGGCGCCGTCGAGCGACGTCAGACCATGCCGATCCTGGCCAACGTACTGCTCGTGGTGGAGTCGGATCGCCTGTCGGTGACCGCCACGGACCTCGAAGTGGAGCTTTGCGCCGGGGTCGAGGTCGCCGCCGAGGAGACCGGGGAAGTGACCGTGCCAGGTCGCAAGTTCCTCGACATCTGCAAAGCTCTGCCTGACGGCGCCAAGGTCACGCTCTCCCGCTCTGGTGACAAGGTCACCGTGAAGTCCGGGCGTTCTCGCTTCACCCTCTCCTGCTTGGAAGCCTCTGAGTTCCCTGTGGTCGATGAGGTGGATGGGCAACTCGATCTCTCGCTGTCGTGCGCGGAGCTGTCCCGACTCATCGAGAAAACCCAGTTCTCGATGGCGCAACAGGATGTGCGGTACTTTCTGAACGGCCTGTTGCTGGAAATGAAGGAAGGCACCATGCGGGCGGTCGCGACCGATGGGCATCGCCTCTCCATGTCGCAGATGCCCCTAGGTGAAGCGGCGGAGGCATCCGTGCAAGTGATCGTGCCGCGCAAGGGTGTGCTGGAACTGCAGCGACTGCTTCCGACCGAGGGCGAGGCAAAGGTCACTGTGGGTACCAACCACATCATGGTCGCCCTCGATGGCGGTACGCGCTTTACCTCCAAGCTCATCGACGGTCGATTCCCGGACTACGAGAAGGTGGTACCCGCAGCGGTCAGCAATCAACTGGAAACGGACAAGGCGGAATTGGTGCAGGCTCTGCGGCGCGCCTCGATCCTCTCGAACGAGAAATACCGAGGAATTCGCCTCGAACTGGCCGAGAATCGTCTGATCATCCAGGCGCACAACCCCGAGCAGGAAGAGGCCGAGGAGGAGATGGAGGTGGAGTACGGGGGTGCCGGCATGGCCATAGGCTTCAACGTCACCTACCTCATCGATGCCCTTGCCGCAGTGGACGGCGAAACGGTCACGCTCCGTCTGAACGATCCGAATTCCAGCTGCCTGGTCACCGGCAGCGACGCTGACCAGAGCAAATACGTCGTGATGCCGATGCGGCTGTAGGCCGCACTCACGGTTCCTCACCATGCTCGAACGCCTGGGCGGCGTGCACTTTCGCTGCCTGCGCGACCTGAAGCTCGAATTCTCCCCGGGCACCAACGTTCTCTACGGCGATAACGGCGCTGGCAAGACCAGCGTCCTCGAGGCCATCTATCTGCTTGGCCGCGCCCGCTCCTTCCGCGCCTCCTCCCTGGATCACCTGGTCACGAAGGACACTCAAGGCCTTGCCGTGCGCGGGAGCGTGCTGGATGGCGACGGTGGCGAGCGCCAACTCGGGCTGAAATGGGTGGATGGCCGTACGGTGGGGCAAGTGGACGGCCGGGAAGCCGATGGCCTGACCGAACTCGCACGCCTGTTTCCGGTGGAGATCATCGATACGCAGGTTCAGGAGCTGGTGCGCGGCGGTCCAGGCGTGCGGCGTCGATTCCTGGATTGGGGGGTGTTTCACGTGAAACATACCTTCCTGGATGCGTGGCGCCGCTACCAACGGGCCCTTCGCCAGCGAAATGCGGGCCTCAAGGAGGGTGCGTCCAGCGACGTTCTTGCGCCCTGGGAAGCGGAGATGGCGTTGCACGGTGCTGTGTTGAGTGAAGCGCGCCACCAGTACGTGACCGAGCTCGGTGAAGGCCTCGACGATGTGGTCGCGGATTTGCTCGGGTTACCGATAAAACTGCAGTACCAACAGGGTTGGGCGAGCGCGATGAGTCTGGACGAGGCGCTGCTGCGCGCTCAGGAGCGCGATAGGGCCCGTGGCACTACGGGGGTTGGGCCCCATCGCGCCGACCTCGAGATCCAGGTGGATGGGCAAGTAGCGCGAGATCATGCGTCCGGCGGCCAGCAAAAGCTGGTGGCCTGCGCCCTCGTACTTGGCCAGGTCCGTCTGGTCGGCGAAACGCTGGGAGCGCCGCCGGTCCTCCTCATCGACGATCCAGGGGCTGAAGTGGCGGACGCACGCCTGGATCGGCTCCTGGAATGGACCCTTTCGCTCTGCGAGCAGCGCTTCGTGACCGGTTTATCGCGCGGCGTTATCGATACAGCGGCGGAAGCCGTGTTTCACGTGGAACATGGGCGTGTGACACGCGTAAAATAGAGCTTTGGTTCTCCACCGAAGGCCTCTATGACCTACGACGCGAATAACATCAAGGTGCTCAAAGGGCTCGACGCAGTTCGTAAGCGCCCCGGCATGTACATCGGCGATACGGACGACGGCACCGGACTGCACCACATGGTGTTCGAGGTCGTAGACAACTCTGTGGACGAAGCCCTGGCCGGGCACTGCTCCCGCATCGAGGTTCGTATCCACGAAGACCAGTCTGTCACCGTCTCCGACGATGGCCGTGGAATCCCCGTGGGTCCGCACCCGGAGGGCGATTCCGCTGCTGAGGTCATCATGACGGTGCTGCACGCGGGCGGTAAGTTCGACGACAACTCCTACAAGGTGTCCGGTGGACTCCATGGCGTGGGCGTTTCCGTGGTCAATGCCCTGTCGGAGGAGCTCTCGCTCACGATTCATCGTGATGGCAAGGTCCATCAGCAGCTGTACAAGCTTGGGGTACCGCAGGCGCCGTTGGCGGCTACGGACGAGACGGAGCAGACGGGCACGACCATTCGCTTCAAGCCCAGCGCTGAGATGTTTTCGAACATCGACTTTCACTACGACGTGCTGGCGAAACGCCTGCGGGAACTCTCGTTCCTGAATTCCGGCGTGCGCATCGAGCTCATCGACGAGCGCAGCGATCGCAGCGACGTGTACGAGTACGTCGGGGGTATCAAAGCCTTCGTTGAGCACCTGAATGCGAAGAAATCGCCGATTCACGGCACCGTACTGCACCTGTCCCAGGAGCAAGACGACATCGGTGTGGAAGCTGCCCTGCAGTGGAACGACTCCTACCAGGAGGCGACCTTCTGCTACACCAACAATATTCCCCAGCGCGATGGCGGCACGCACATGGCGGGCTTCCGCAGCGCCCTGACGCGCACCCTCAACGCGTACATCGAGGCGGAGGGCCTGGCGAAGCGCGAGAAGGTCGCGACCAGCGGCGACGACGCCCGCGAAGGCCTGACCGCGGTCCTGTCCGTGAAGGTGCCCGATCCGAAGTTCTCCTCGCAGACCAAGGACAAGCTGGTCTCCTCCGAGGTGAAGCCTGCGGTCGAGTCCGTGCTGGCGGATCGCCTGTCCATCTTCCTGCAGGAGAACCCGACGGAAGCTAAGGCGATCGTACGCAAGATGATTGACGCGGCCCGCGCCCGCGAAGCCGCCCGTAAGGCACGCGAAATGACGCGCCGCAAAAACGTCCTCGATATTGCGGGCCTGCCGGGTAAGCTAGCGGACTGTCAGGAACGGGACCCGGCCCTATCCGAACTGTTCCTGGTGGAGGGGGATTCAGCCGGCGGCTCCGCCAAGCAGGGGCGCGATCGTCGCACCCAGGCCATTCTGCCCCTTAAGGGCAAGATCCTGAACGTCGAAAAAGCTAGGTTTGACAAGATGTTATCGTCGGCGGAGGTGGGTACCCTCATCACCGCCCTGGGCACGGGCATCGGTCGCGAGGACTACGATCCGGACAAGCTGCGCTACCACCGCATCATCATCATGACCGACGCCGATGTGGACGGCTCTCACATCCGCACCCTGCTGCTCACCTTCTTCTACCGCCAGATGCCCGAGCTCATCGAGCGCGGGCACATCTACATCGCCCAGCCGCCGCTCTACAAGATCAAGCGCGGTAAGCAGGAGGTGTACGTGAAGGACGACGCGGAGCTCAACCAGCACCTGCTCGCCATCGCCATCGACAACGCGCGCCTGCGGGTCACGGCCGATGCGCCGGCGATCGCGGGCCCTGCCCTCGAGTCCCTCGCGCGCAAGTACATGGAGGTGGATGCGATCATCAATCGCTGGTCCTCCCGTTACGATGAGAACGTGTTGCGCGGCATGCTCGAATTGCCGGAGCTGGACACCAGCGGCGACCTAACAGCAGCCATGACTGAGTGGTCCGAACGCCTCGAGCGCAAGCTCGCTGACGGCCCCGTGAACGGCCCTGAGTACAGCTTCCGTGTGGAGAGCGCCGAGGACGGCAACCCCACCATCACCTTCGAGCGCCGCTACCACGGCGTGGTGCTCGAGAAGCATCTGCGCAGCGGCTTCTTCAACACGCCCGAATACAAGCGAATAGCTTTGTTAGGTAACGAGTTGAACGAACTCATCGGTGAGGGCGCTTACGTGGAGCGCGGCGAGCAACGCCACGCGATCGATCACTTCGGTGAAGCCATGGTGTGGCTGATGGATCAAGCCAAGCGCGGCCAGTCGATCCAGCGCTATAAAGGTCTGGGTGAGATGAACCCGGATCAGCTCTGGGACACCACCATGAACACCGAAACCCGACGGCTGATGCAAGTGCGCATCGAGGACGCCGTGGGTGCCGATGAGATCTTCACCACCCTGATGGGCGATGAGGTGGAGCCGCGCCGCGACTTCATCGAACGCAACGCGCTTTCGGCGACCGTCGACATCTAAGGCCGGTCGCCGACCCGTCGGCCCGCCGAATGGGCTTAGGCGGCGGCTGAGTCGTCGACGTCGACTTGGACCAGCTCCTCCACCGGATCGAGCAACTTTTGCTCCTGCTCGATCCAGCTGCGCGCGGCGTCCAGCACCTCGGCGGCGGTCTTGCCCTGTGGATCAATGGTCGGTCCGATCGACATGGTGATGGTGCCGGGGATCTTCAGCACCGTGCCCGACATCCAGTGTGAGCCGGCGTTGTGGGCCACGGGCACGACAGGCACCCCGGCGCTGACCGCGAGGTGTGCGCCGCCCGCCCGGTAGCGCTTGGGTTCCCCGGGCGTCACGCGCGTGCCTTCCGGGAAAACCACCACCCACAAGCCCTCGCGCAGGCGCACGGTGCCGTTGTCGATCACCCCTTGCAGCCCTGAACGCCCGGCCCCGTCCTTACCGCGGGCCACGGGGATGGGCTTCAGGGAGCGCAGGGCCCACCCGAAGAAGGGCACCGCCAACAGCTCGCGCTTGAGCACCCAACACTGGGGCGGAAGGATGCTCAGCTGGGCCAGCGTCTCCCAGGCGGATTGGTGCTTGGTCATCACCACCGCGGGGGTCGAGGGCAGCCAGGCGCGCCCGTGCACCTCGTGTCGAATGCCGCAGAGCCAGCGTAGCGAGAACAGCGCGGTCTGAGTCCAGGCGCGGGCAATTGCGTACGAGTACTTCCAGCGCGCTTGCGACGACATGGGGATGAGGGGGGCGATTAGGATCGGCGGCGCGAACAGCAACACCGTCACCACCAGCGACAGTTGGAAGCAGGCGGATCGAACCCAGTACCACCAATAGCGCCACGGCCCCAGCGCGGCCTTCAGACGGTCCGCTCGCATCCCGGCGTTCAGCTCGTCGCTTGCAGCAGGGAGATGTCGGCGACTTGCGTGAACATCGCGCGCAGCTCACTCAGCAACGCCAGCCGGTTGCGGCGTACGTCGGCGTCCTCGGCCATCACCATGACGCCGTCGAAGAACCCATCGACCGGTTCGCGCAGCGCGGCAAGGCGGGTCATCGCTTCGGCGTAGCGGCCGTGGGCGAAGTCGTCCAGTACGTCGTCACGGCAGCTCATCAGGGCTTCGTAGAGCGTCTTCTCCGCCGCCTCGCTCAGCCTCGCGGGGTCCACCGGCGCCTCGCCGGTCACCTCTGCCTTACGCAGGATGTTGGAGATACGCTTGTTGGCCGCGGCCAGGGCACTCGAGGCCTCAAGCTTGGCGAAGCTCTGAATGGCCGCCATTCGGCGATCGAAATCGTAGGGACGCGGTGGCCTCACGGCGAGCACGGCATCGAAGACGCTGTGCGCCTGCACGGCGGCGTCCGCGGCAGCGCCATCGCCGCCGAGGTAGTAGCTGCGCAGGCGATCGTAGAGGAAGTCTTCCACCTCCTTGACCACCGCCTTGTCGCCGTCCTTGCCGCGGATCGGTTGCAGGGCCGCGGCGCGCGTCAGCAACGCGCGCAGGTCGAGGTCGAGCTGGCCCTCGATAAGAATGCGCAGCACCCCGAGCGCGGCCCGCCGCAGGCCGAAGGGATCCTTGTTGCCCGTGGGGCGTGCGCCGATCGCAAAGCTGCCGACGAGCGTGTCCAGGCGGTCGGCGATGGCGAGCGTGCGGCCCGGCGCACTGCGCGGCAAATCATCCCCCGCAAAGCGCGGAAGATACTGTTGGGCGATCGCATCGGCCACGGCGTCTGCCTCACCGTCACGGCGGGCGTAGTGGCCGCCCATCACCCCCTGCAGTTCAGGGAACTCGCCTACCATATCCGTTAGCAGGTCGGTCTTCGCCAGCTGCGCTGCCCGCTCCACCGTATCGGTGGGGGTCCCTAGCGCTTGCGCGCAGGCCGTGGCGAGGTCGGTGATTCGCTGGGTCTTCTCCGCCAGGGTGCCTAGCTTGCGCTGGTAGACCACGGCGCCGAGATCGTCTCGGCGCGAAGCCAGAGGTCGCCCGCCATCCGCTTCCCAGAAGAAGGTCGCATCGGCCAGCCGGGGTGCGACCACCCGCTCGTTACCGCGCCTTACCTCCTGCGGATCCTTGCTTCGAAGGTTAGCGATGGTGATGAAGGCATTTCGTAGGCTGCCGTCGGCTTCTGTCAGGGGAAAGTACCGCTGGTGCTCCTGCAGGGTGGCGATGATGACTTCGCGCGGAAGCGCTAGGTACTGCTCGTCGAAGGTGGCGAGCACGGGCACGGGCAGCTCGACGAGCGCCGTAACCTCATCCAGCAGGTCCTCATCGACGAGCGCGTGGGCCTTCGCCCCGCCGGCAGTGGCCTCGATCGCCTGACGGATCTGTTGGCGTCGCTCGTCGATGTCCGCCACCACGTGAGCGGCGGCGAGGGTCTCCTCGTAGGCGTCGGCAGCGGCAAGCTCCACGCCGTTCGCCGGGCCGTGGAAGCGGTGTCCCCAGGTGCGACGTCCCGCCGCGCAGCCGAGGACTTCGCAGGGCACGACCTGATCGTCGAGCATCACCACGAGCCACCGCACGGGCCTCGAGAACGCATGCTCGGTCGATCCCCAGCGCATACGCCGTGGCACGGTGATGCCGTCTACAATGCCGGGCAACGCCTCTCCGACCACCTCGCCGGCACTGCGGCCTGCTTCGGTGGCGCGGTGCACCAGCCACTCGCCCTTCGGCGTCTCGATGCGTTCCAGGGTGTCGACGCTGACGCCGCAGCCGTCGGCGAACTTCATCGCCGCTTTGCTCGGGACCCCATCCGCGTCGAAAGCCACCTTGACGGGCGGTCCACGCTTCTCCACCTCGCGATCCGGCTGCCGCGCGGCGATGCCGTGCACGAGCACGGCGAGGCGACGTGGTGTTGCGAAGGCCTGGATACGTTCGTAGGGAAGTCGAGCCTCCTGCAGGCTGTCGCCGAGACGTGTCTGCAGGTCCTTGACCATGGACTCGAGGGCGCCCGGCGGCAGCTCTTCCGCACCGATCTCGACCAGAAGGTGGCTCATCGTTCGGCCTCCTGCTGGCACATCGGAAATCCGACCGCCTCGCGGCTTCGGTAGTAGCACTCGGCGACAGCCTTGGCCATGTTGCGCACGCGCAGGATGAAGCGTTGGCGCTCGGTCACGGAGATGGCGTGGCGGGCGTCCAGCAGATTGAAGCTGTGGGATGCGGCCAGCACCTGCTCGTAGGCAGGGTAGGTGAGATCGCGGGCGATCAGGCCCTCGCACTCGCGCTCGCAGGCATCGAAGTTGGCGAACAAGCGTTCCGTGTCGGCCTCTTCGAAGTTGAACACCGATTGTTCGCGTTCACTCTGGCGGTACACATCGGCGTAGGTGATGGGCCCCGAGGGACTGTTGACCCACACCAGGTCGAAGAGGTCTTCCACGCCCTGCAGGTACATGGCGATGCGTTCCAGGCCGTAGGTGATCTCCGCCGAGACCGGTCGGCAATCGAGGCCACCCACCTGCTGGAAGTAGGTGAACTGGGTGACCTCCATGCCGTTCAGCCACACCTCCCAGCCGAGGCCCCAGGCGCCGAGGGTGGGCGACTCCCAGTTGTCCTCGACGAAGCGGATATCGTGCACCAACGGGTCCAACCCCAAGGCGCGTAGGGAACCGAGGTACTGCTCGAGGATGTCGTCGGGCGAGGGTTTGATGAGCACCTGGAACTGATAGTAGTGCTGCAGGCGGAAGGGATTCTCCGCGTAACGCCCATCGGTGGGGCGCCGGCTCGGCTGCACGTAGGCGGCGGCCCAGGGCTCCGGACCGATCGCGCGCAGGAAGGTGGCCGGATGAAAGGTGCCGGCGCCCATCTGCTGGTCGTAGGGCTGCAGGACTGCGCAGCCCTGGGATCCCCAGTACTCCTGCAGCGCGAAGATCAGCTCCTGGAAGGTCTGCGGTGTGCTCATCGTTTATGTCGTTCGCGGTGTGGCGGGCGCGCGTTGGAGGGCGCCGATTGTTGCCATGCGGCAAGGTTTTTCTGGCCGCGCAGTATAGCGGACCTGGGTGGGCTGGCGTCGCCCTGGATCCGAGCTTGTATCCTGCCCTTGCACCAAAATAGGGCGTGCGCGCACCGTTTCAGTCTGAATAGACGCGCACCAGCGCATCGACGCAGTGCATTCCCGCCTGTTTTGGCCCCGGTTTGGTGGCATGACCATTGCAGCGAGGTGTGATCCAGATCACATTGAGTGCCGTTCGCCGCCGACCGTCAGGCGCGCTGGCCGGACCACTTTCTAAACCCACGAAATGCCAAAGCTTGGAGAGCGATGATGACAAGCCCTGCAAAGGTGCTCGAACTGATCAAGGAGCGTGAAGTCGCGTTTGTAGACATGCGCTTCACCGACACGCGCGGTAAGGAGCAGCACGTCACCGTGCCGGCAAGCACGATCGATGATGACTTCTTCGAGGAGGGCAAGATGTTCGACGGCTCCTCGATCAACGGCTGGAAGGGCATCAACGAGTCCGACATGGTGCTCATGCCCGACCCGAGCACCGCCGTCGTCGACGTCTTCACCGAAGAGAACACGATCAACATCACCTGTGATGTATGGGAACCCTCCACCATGCAGGGCTACAACCGCGACCCCCGCTCCCTGGCGCGCCGCACGGAGGAGTACCTGAAGTCCACGGGTATCGCCGATACAGCCTACTTCGGCCCGGAAAACGAGTTTTTCGTGTTCGATAGCGCCCGTTGGGACGTGCAGATGCGCGGTGCCAGCTACTCGATCGACAGCCAGGAGGCCGTCTGGTCCTCGGGCGACGACTACGACGGCAACAACATCGGCCACCGCCCGGGCGTGAAGGGCGGCTACTTCCCCGTGCCCCCGGTCGACTCCCTCCACGACGTGCGCTCGGCCATGTGCCGCGCCCTCGAAGAGATGGGTCTGCCGACGGAAGTGCACCACCACGAGGTGGCCACCGCCGGCCAGTGCGAGATCGGTGTGCGTTTCAATACGCTGGTGAAGAAGGCCGACGAGGTGCAGATCCTCAAGTACACGGTGATGAACGTCGCCCACGTGTACGGCAAGACCGCCACCTTCATGCCCAAGCCCCTGGTCGGCGACAACGGCAACGGCATGCACGTGCACCAGAGCCTCGCGAAGGACGGCAACAACCTGTTTTCCGGCGACCTCTACGGCGGGCTCTCGGAAACGGCGCTGTTTTACATCGGCGGCCTGATCAAGCACGCCCGCGCCATCAACGCTTTCGCCAACCCGGCCACCAACAGCTACAAGCGTCTGGTGCCGGGCTTTGAGGCCCCAGTGATGCTGGCCTACTCCGCGCGTAACCGCTCGGCGTCGATCCGTATCCCGTTCGTCTCCAGCCCGAAGGCGCGCCGCATCGAGGTGCGGTTCCCGGACTCGATGGCCAACCCCTACTTCGCCTTCTCGGCGATGGTGATGGCGGGTCTCGACGGCATCCAGAACAAGATCCACCCGGGCGATGCGCTGGATAAGGACCTCTACGACCTGCCCCCGGAAGAGGCCGCGGGGATCCCGACGGTGGCCTCGTCCCTGGAGCAGGCCCTTGAGGCGCTGGACAACGATCGTGACTTCCTGCGCGCCGGTGGCGTGTTCGATGACGACATGATCGACGCCTACATCGGCCTGAAGTCCGAGGACGTGGAGCGCCTGAATATGACCACCCATCCGGTGGAATTCGCCATGTACTACAGCCTCTAGGGCTGCTGCGGCACGGGCGGGTCCTCGCCGCCCGTGCCCGGCAACGAGCTTTGCGTCGGTGCGTCTCTCCCCCCCAATCGTCCCCTTCGCTCCTGCGACACCGCTCGTCGGCCGTTCGTGGCCCTCGGCCCGGGAAACGGTCGCGGAGCGTGCATTGTGTTCTGTTCCGTGGTGTGACCCCGCGCTAAGCTGTCCTCATGAACAGTGCACGCACGCTCTCGTGGTCGGCGGCCGTGGGGATCCTCCTCGCGGTGGCGGTCGCGGGTGCTCAGGAGCGCGAGACCTACACCTGGGTGGATTCGGCGGGGATGCGCCACTATTCCGATCGTCCGCCGCCGAGCGACGCGCGCCAGGTGCGTACCCTGCAGGTGCCCCTGCCCCGCAGCAGCCAAGCACCCGCGGCGCCGGCAACCTCCACCACGCGCCAGTTCGAGCCAGAGGACGGGGACGAGGATGCAGCGGTCACCCCGACGATCACGGTGGTGCGACCCACCGCGGACGAGAGCTTCGTCAACACGGCGGGGCTGGTGCAGGTAGCGGTGAACGTGGAGCCGCAGATGCCGGACCAGGGCCGAGTGAACATCTACCTCGACGGTGCGGTGGTGGCCACCGGAGTGCCGGGCCAGCAGTCCTTCCAGCTCTCGCCGGTCTACCGCGGCGCCCACTCGGTCAGCGCCGTGCTGGTGGATGGGAGTGGCAGCCAGGTCTCGCGCAGCAACAACGTGACCTTCTACGTTCGCCAACAGTCGCTCCTGCGAGCGCCCTAGCCGGTCGATCTCCCACCGCTGCTCCGGGCCCGGACCCTGGCAATAGTCATGGTTGAGCTCGACCCGCCTGCTTCCGACGAGGTAGCACCCCTCCGCTTTTTGCTAAACCACCAGCGCACGGCGCTCCTGCGCCTCGATGCGCAGGGCGTGGTGCGCTACGCCAACCCGGCGGCCGAGGCCCTACTCGGCCTCAGCGCGAGCAAACTCCTCGGTCAACCGATGGCCACGGCTCTCCAGGCTGATGCGCCCCTGGCGGGCCTCGTGGAACAGGCTATTGCCACCCATCGCTCCCTGATCTGCCGCGCCCTACCGTTGCGGCCGCGCGCTTCCAGCGCCTTCGACAGCATGATCGACGTGCAGCTGAGCCCCCTCGAGGACGGCCGTCAGTTCACCGGTGTGCTCCTCGAGTGCCACGATGCACAGGCGCGTCTGCGCTTTGATCGCGACGCGGCCAACCTGGTTCAATTGGATGCGAATCGCACCATGGTTCGCCAGCTTGCTCACGAAATAAAAAATCCCTTAGGTGGAATCCGTGGCGCGGCGCAACTCCTCGAACGTCGCTTGGCGGAGGAGGGGCGCGAGTATACGGGCATCATCATGCGCGAAGCCGATCGCCTCACCCAACTGGTTGATTCGCTGCTCGGCCCCCCTCGTCGCTCGCGACCCGCGTGGGTGAACGTGCACGAACCACTGGATGATCTCGTGCGCCTGGTGCGAGCCGATCCCCTCACCAAGGTGCAGATCATCACGGACTATGATCCTAGCCTACCGAACGTTTTGATTGACCGTGACGAGGTCATTCAAGCGATTCACAATCTTGTTCGCAATGCCCTGCAAGCGATGGATCAAACGGGCCGCCTATGTGTGCGAACGCGCGCGGTCTCCCAGGCGGTGGTGTACGGCGAGTACCGCTCGAATATGGTCCGGGTGGACGTCGAGGACGATGGCCCTGGTGTTCCCGAAAGTCTGCGCGAATCACTGTTCTTCCCCCTGGTGACGGGCCGCCGCGATGGAACCGGCATCGGATTGCCAACGGCCCTGGAGCTCATCAGCCGTCAACGAGGATCCATCGAGTATGAGAGCAAGCCCGGGCGAACGGTCTTCTCTGTTCTGCTCCCCGCCGAGGACGCTACCCCAAATGAGTGATCAGACCACCGTCTACGTACTCGACGATGATCAATCGATCCGCTGGGTGCTGGAACAGGCCCTTGGCGAGGCCGACCTCAACGTGCGCACCTTCGCCGACGCGGACAGCTTTCGCAGCGCCTTCGCTCGCGACGCAGTGCCCGATGTGGTGATCACCGACGTCGTCATGCCCGACGCGGACGGCATCGACCTGATGCGTGAGTTCGCCGAGCGCTACCCGTCCCTGCCCTTCATCGTGATGACGGCGCACAGTGATCTGGACAGCGCCGTACTGGCCTACGGTGGTGGCGCCTTCGAGTACCTGCCCAAGCCCTTCGACGTGGACGAGGCGGTGGAGCTGGTGAGTCGCGCAGCCTTGCACGGCAAGCAGCAGCATCCGGCGGAGGCCGATCCGCAGGCGAGCTTCGGCACCCTTATCGGTCGTGCGCCGGGCATGCAGGAGGTGTACCGCGCGATCGGGCGTCTGACGCGATCCCACATGACGGCGATGATCACGGGGGAGTCCGGCACCGGCAAGGAGCTGGTGGCCAACGCTCTGCACCAGCACAGCCCGCGCCGCGACGGCCCCTTCATCGCCCTCAACACCTCCGCGGTGCCGACCGAGCTGCTCGAGTCCGAGCTGTTCGGCCACGAACGCGGCGCCTTCACCGGTGCCGACGCACAACGACCCGGGCGCTTCGAGCAAGCGCGCGGGGGCACCATCTTCCTGGACGAGATCGGCGACATGCCCACGCCGTTGCAGACGCGCCTGCTCCGGGTGCTGGCCGAGGGCGAGTTCTACCGCGTGGGTGGCCGCTCGCCGCTCAAGGCCGACGTGCGCGTGATCGCCGCCACCCACCAGAACCTCGAGGCCCGGGTGGCAGACGGCACCTTTCGCGAAGACCTCTACCATCGTCTGAACGTGATCCGTATTCGTGTCCCGCCCCTGCGCGAGCGGCGCGAGGACGTGCCGGCGCTTCTCGCCCACTACCTGCGCCAGTCCGCAGCGGAAGCAGGGATCTCGCCGAAGGTGCTGACCAGCGAGGCCGAAGCGGCCCTCCAGCGCTATCATTGGCCCGGAAACGTACGTGAGTTAGTCAACGTCTGTCGCCGCCTCACCCTGCTGGCGCCGGGCGAGCGCATCGAGGCGCAGGATGTTGCGAGTGAATTGGACGGTCTCAAGGCGCCCACCGGCGAGCAGGCCGCAAGCTGGGCCGTATCCCTGGCGCGCTGGGCGGAAGCGGCCCTCGCTGAGACCGACGCCCCGCCGCTGCTCGACGAGGCGCTGCCCGAGTTCGAACGGGCGCTCATCCGGGCCGCCATGGCGCGTGCCGGTGGTCATCGCCAGCAGGCCGCTCGCCTGCTCGGTTGGGGGCGCAACACGCTCACCCGCAAAATGCGGACACTCGGGCTGGGCTAATCGAACGTTAAGCTCGAGCGACGGAGGGCGACGATGAGCGCCTTGCCGCCGGCGGCGCAGTACCCGCTGCTTCTGGATGCCGGTCGCGGCGAGATCGGCTTCATGCCCACCACGCGTGAGGCCCTGAGTGAGGCGCCCTTTCTGGATGGGCGGTTCGCCACTCCGTCGGCGGTCTCTGCACGCCAACCCATCGCCGCACTCAGTGCGGCGGTGGACGACTTGGCGCTGCCCCCCGTGATTCTGCACACGGCCTTTTGCTGTTCTACCTTGCTCGCGTCCGCGCTGGATCACCCGGGTAAGGTACTGGCGTTGAAGGAGCCGGACATTCTGATGCAACTGGCAAACCTGCCTCGTGTGCATCAACCTATCCGTGACGATAGGCAGGCTTTCGCCAACTTGACCCAGCTGGTGCTGAGGTTGCTTGCCCGTCGCTTCGCCCCCGAGGAGCAGGTGATTCTCAAGCCGACCAACGCCACGGCCAACCTGCTGCCCACGCTCACCGCCTTCGACGCACCGGTCGTTCTGCTCTACGCAGACCTGCGCGCGTTTCTCGTCTCGGTCATCAAGAAGGGCGAGGCGGGGCGCTGGTTCGTGCGCCACCTCATGAACATCTTCCGCCTCGACGGCAGCCCGATGGAGCAATGGCGTGAGCGCGAACGCATGCTGCTCACCGATCTGCAGGTGGCAACGCTCGTGTGGTGGCATCAGATCGACAACTACCTCGGTGCCCTCGGCGCTGGCGGGCGCGCACCGCTGGCCACCCTGAGCGCTGCCGCCTTCCTGGCCGATCCCCTGAGCGCCTTGAAGGAAGTGAACGCGTTCGCTCGCTTAGGGCTTTCCGACGAGACGCTCACCGCCGCCGCTAACGGGCCCGCCTTCCATCGTCATTCGAAGTTCGCGGACCTCGAATACGACAGCGCGCAGCGCGAGGAGGAACGAGCCCAGATCGAGGCGCAGCATGGCGAGGCCATCTCCCTCACCTTGGCCTGGTCGAGCAAGCTGCGCGGATCCGACTCTGCGGTGAACGACGCGCTGGCGACCTTGCGCCAACACAGCGCTCTACCGAACGAGCGGTCCGCCTAGGCGAGCGCCAGCTGCGGACGACGCAGGTTCCACGCGGCGCGCGCCTCGAAGCACGCTTGCACGGCCTCCCGTTCGTCCACGCTCAGATCCGGATGCCAGGCTTCGAAGAGCAGGGTGACGCGATCACCGTCAGCGTGATTCCAGCTGTCGTGGAGGAACGAATCGTCGAAGGCGAGGGCCTTGCCTGGCTCCCAGGGGCAGATCTCGTCGGCCACGCGGAGCGCGGACTCGCCCGGCACGATCAGGGGCAAGTGCACAGTGGCATCCGTGTTGGCCAGCCCGTAGTGGGGCTTGATGTGTTGGCCCGGCCCCAACACGGAGAACAGCACTTCGCGCGGATGGCCGTCCACCTCCAGCAGCGGCAGTGCTGCCAGGGCGGCGAGCGTGCGCGGGAAGTGCGCGATGACTTCAGGATTGGGATCGCTCTGCTTGTACAGATGCAGCGCTGCCCAGGCGCGGCTCTCGGCGAGATGCGCCAGCGGGTTGCCCTGCGCGATCTTCCAATCGAGGTAGGGGCGCACGTGGCCGGCCATGAGATTGCAGGCGGCCAGGTACTCCTCGCAGATGATCTCGAACGCGTCTTCCAGCTGCCCCAGCCACGGCGCCTGGGTCCGGTCGAAGACCGCTATCGGCGCGAGCTCGGGCACGTAGAACACATGGGGTTGCTGAGCGGGCGTTCCGAAGTTGACCTCGCCGTCGTGGGTCTGCACCCAGATGGCTGCCTCGATGCGCGCGACGTGCGCGCCTGGGCGTTGCGATGCGAAGCTCTGAAGTGCGCGCTCGTGCAGCTGGGTGAACCAGCGCCGAATGCCATCGTGGGCCGCCTTCGAGCGGATCGAGATGTCCTCCCGCACCTGACCGCGCCAGGCGTTGATCACCCGGTTGTCGCGATCTGCGGCGAGGGACCAGGCGGCGGCCGCGTGTTCCTCGTGGCCCTGCGCCGCGAGGGCGTAGCCCAGGTAGAGCAGGGGCACCGGGTTGCCCATGTCGATCCGTACAGCATCGCTGTAATCCGCGACGGCGCTGTCGAGGTGGCCGGCGAGCTCCGCATCCAGCGCTCGCCCGCACAGGGCGTTCTGCCGTGACTGTGCCGTAGTTGCATCGTTCATAGCGCGAATTATCGCTAGCCGTCGGCGTGCGGACAACGGCTGCGCTATGCTGCCGCCATGGCCAAGACGACTCTCAACACGGTGCTGAGCCAAGCCCTCGCGCTGATTCAGCGCGGTGAGGCGGCGCGTGCTCTGCAGGGCTTGGATGGGCTACCGCCGAAGGCCCGGGACGATGCGAACGTGCTGCACGTTCGCGGCCTGGCGTACAAGGCCCGGGGGGATCTGACCCGGGCTCGCGAGGCCCTCAGTAAGGCCGTGCGCAAGGCGCCGCGCCACCCGGCGCTACTCAATAATTTCGCTAATGTGCTCAACGAGCTTGGCGAGCGTGGCGAGGCGGCGGCGACATACACGAAAGCGACCCTGGCGCAGCCCGATTTCCTCGATGCTCATCGTAACCTAGGTATCGTGTTAGGTGTGTTGGGAGAGCACGAGAAGGCGCTCGATGCCCTGACCAGGGCGCGTGAGTTGGCGCCGGATGATCCGCGCACCCTTTCGACGCTCGGTGCCACCTTGAACGCGTTGGAGCGACCGACGGAAGCCGAAGCCGTACTTCGCCAGCTCATCGCACGGGTCCCTAACCATGCGGTAGCGTTGCATCACCTGGCGGTGAGTTTGCGTTTGCAGGAACGCTTGGAAGAGGCGACTGCGGTATTGCAGACCGCGCGGGAGGCGGCGCCCGAGCGAGCAGAGATCGTACACGCTGCCGCCACCCTGGCGTTCGAGCGCGGTGACCACGACGAGGCGGAGCGGGCATACCGCCAAGCGATCGCCCTGCGCCCGGACTACATCGACGCCCACGAGACCCTCAACGAACTCCACTGGCAGCGGGGCCAGCTCGATCGCTATGGCGAGAGTTACGCCGAGGTACATCGTCAACACGGCTGGCTCAGCCCCGCCCTGAGCGCGGCGTGGATGCGTTGCCTGGTGCTCGCCAGCCGCAGCGACGATGCCTTGAGGGTTGCCCGCGATGCCCGCGAGCACTTCGGTCCGCAGGTGGATCTCCTGCGCTGGGAAGCGCAGGCTCATCGCGCCCTGAACCAGCCGGCCGACATGCTGAAGGTGTTGGAGGAGGCGGTGCGCGTAGCGCCGAGCGGTGGCGACCCGCGTAGCGCGATCACCTTGCGTCAGGATTTGGTGGAGGCACTGCTGCGTGAGGGCGAGGCGCAGCGAGCAGACCCGATCGTCGATGAGCTTCTCACCCTCGGTCCGAACGATCAGCTGAGCTGGGCCTGGCGTAGCACTGTGTGGCGCCAACTCAACGATCAGCGCTACCACGATCTGCATCAGGATCTTCGCTTCGTGCGCGCGTGGCAGTTGCCGACGCCACCAGGCTACGAGAGCCTCGAGAGCTTTCTCAGCGCGGTGACGCAGACCCTGCAGTCGATGCATCACATGGTGGTACGCCCGCTGGCACAAACGCTCGAACACGGCACCCAGACGCCCGGCCGCTTGCTGCACAAGCCGGATCCGGTGATCCAAGCCCTGCGCGGTGCGATCGCGAGCGTGGTCGACCAGTACGTGGCGGAACTGCCGAGCGATGATCAGCACCCCTTGCTGCGAAGGCGCACCAAGGCCTGGCGCTTCTCAGGGTCCTGGTCCGTTCGCCTCCAACCCGATGGTTTTCATGTCGACCATGTCCACCCGGCGGGTTGGGTAAGCTCGTCGTGCTACATCTCCCTACCGCCGAGCGTCAGTGCTTCGGCGGCTGCGCCCGATGGCGCGGACGAGGTGAATCGTGCCGGCTGGATTCGCTTCGGCCGCAGCAGCCTGGCCTTGCCGGATCACGACGGCGCGGAGCGCTACGTGCAACCGGCGCCGGGCCTGCTCGTGCTGTTCCCATCTTTCACCTGGCACGGTACGGTGCCCTTCCCTGGTTCTCCTGAGGATTTCCGAATGACAGCTCCCTTCGACGCGGTGCCCGCCTGATGACCGCGAATCCGCAGGATGCATGGTCGCTCTACTGGGCCGGCGGTAGCCTCGATAGCTGTCTGCCAGCTGGCACGGCGGACGGCGACGCCCATCCCGTGCGCCAGCTGTGGACCGATCTCGCCACCTCCCTGGCGCCCGGCAGTCGAGTGCTCGACCTCGCCACCGGCAATGGCACGGTGCCCGTGACCTTGCTGCGGGCGAACCCGGCGTTGGAGGTGAGCGGTGTAGATCAGGCGGAGATCGATCCGGTGGCGGCGGTCAGCGACGTGCCCGAGCTGAAGCAGGTGAGCTTTCAGGGGCGCGTCGATGTGGCGGACTTACCCTTCCCTGCCGCCAGCTTCGACGTGGTGACCAGCCAGTACGGGGTGGAGTACGGCGCGCTGGAAGAAGCGGTGGGCGAGGCCCTCAGCGTGTTGCGCGCTGGCGGCCAGCTGGTCTTCCTGATGCACCACGTGGATAGCGAGGTGGTGGCGCCGGCGGCGCCGTTGCGCGAGGAGATCGCTTCCCTGCTCGACCCCAAGGGGCCCTTGCCCCTGCTGATCAAATTCGTTGCGGGTCAGATTCCCGTGGACAAGCTCGAGGCCGCTGGTGAGCGCCATCTTAAGGCGAACGTGCGGCGAACGGCGCGGATCACCGGCCAAGTCTACAAGATGGTGAATACCATCGTGGAGCGCCTCGGGGAGTCTCCGGAGCAGGCGCGCATCATGAGCGGTGTGTTAGCTGCCCGCCTTGAGGCGGAGCACGAGCGTCTCGGCCAGCTACAGGAAGCGGCGTTGGATACTCGGCGCGCCCAGACCCTGCGCGGCGTGTTGCAGGCCCAGGGTGGAGTCGTCGACCGGCTCGAGCCGCTCGAAGTGAAGGTGGGCAAGGATGACGACGAGCCAGCCTTGGTCGGCTGGCACCTGGTCGCGCATACGGCGGCGAACTGACGCCGCCCGGGTAACCTCGCTCTAGGGGTAGGAGGTGCGGTCCGTCGCCGTCGCGCCGCCGCCTTCGCCAAGAAAGCCCCGGGTCATCTGACCGGACGCCAGCTCCGCGTAGTACTTGCGCGCTTCCACGTACTGCTCGACGTACTCGTCGAGGGTAAAGCACACCCGTCGCTTGATCATCGACTGGGTGCGCTCGCGCCTGCACAGCTTGGTGGTGCCCGCCACCTCGTTGGGATCGGCGACCTGACGGCGGCTCTTGCGATCCTTCACCAGGTGCATGTCACGGATGTCCGGGATCAGCTCGACCAGCTCGTCCCAGGTGTAGCTATAGCTCGTCTGGTTGGCCTGCGCCTCGTCATCTGCGGTCGCGGCGGCTCGGCTAGCGTCGTCTGCAGCGCTCGCCCCGGCGGCGGCGATGGACAGTGTTGCGCACAGCACAACGCGGGTGCTCTTCCTCATCGGGAGTCCCCTATTCGTCGTCACGTTCGCATGTCAGTGAAACACAACATACGGATGCGGGGGAAGCGCGTTTCGGCGAACGGAGAGCTATTGTTGGCGAACGCCGCCGACCACCATCGTGGACGTGACTCGGGCCTGTCGCTGGGCGCGGTACAACTCGTAGGCGGAGTAGCAACGTCGGCGCATGACGCTCGATTGCGTGTCGCGTTCGTACTGACAGAATTTCTGCGTGCTGGGGAGCTCGAAGGCACGCGGGACGCGGGTCATGGCTTCGCGTCTGGCGCTCAAGCCGTTGTTGGCGAGATCGGGCACGTTTGCTGCGAGTGCGCGCCAGGTGATCTCGGCGGCGGACAGTGCGTCCCCGCTCGGATCGCGGGGCGGGGCAGCGCTCGGTTCGGGATCCGCGGCGTTTGCGAGACCGGCGGACAACAACAGCAACAGCGTCGTCCCCAACGAAACGCTGACGGCAGATCGGCTCCTCGACGGTCCCATGGCTACGCTCCCCACGCACGACTCCTCAGCCTTGAGTGAAGCACAACCCCCTGGGGGCATGAAAGCCCGAAGCCCACGGATGGTGGCGCACCCGTGGGCGTCGAAATCGCGCGGCTACGGGAGCGTCATAACGGAACTCATGCTGATGACCGTGCGGCCACGTAGGACGGCTAAGCGCCGCTCCCGTTCGAACTCGGTCAAGGTCATGCAGCGACGTCGCTTGAACAAGTTGGCGTAAGGACTGTTGGCCGAACGGATGCAGATCATGGGGGGACCAGGCACCTCCGTGGCCAGCGGGACACGGCGTCGGTCGCGACCGTGCTGGGTGAGCGGTTCGGCATCGGGCACCAGGGCTACCAAGGCCTGGCGCGCTTCGCTCAACGAGTGGGGGACGGTGGCCTTGATCAGCTCATGCGGCGGGGCCGCGAGAGCGATGGGGCTGCTCAGGGAAAGGCAAACGGCGGTGGCAGCGGCGGCGAGTGGGGAGTGCCGGCGAACTGCCTTGGCGTCGTGGGACATGGCGGTGACCTCGACTTATCAGCGGCCGCGTGCGGCCGATGCATCGAAGCCTTACGACTTCGATGACCTACTGATAACGTCGTTTACCCGCCCATCCCTGCGCGGTGCGAAGCAGGAGTCCCTACTCGCCTCCGTCGCCGATCATGCCAAACGTCATTTGGCCGCCGATGATCTGTTTGTACAACGCCCTCGATTCAGTAATTTCCGCTACCAGCTGGTCCAGTGTGTAGCAGCGGCGCTTAGGAATCCGTGAACCCATGACGGTTTCCTTACGGCAAAGGCGCGGCTCTTGGGCCACTGCTTCATCCGCAGGCACGCCCGCCTTGCGCTGCGGATACTCGACGGTCATTCCCTCTAACTCGGGAATCAAGTCGACGAGTTCATCCCAAGTGTAAGATTTCGAACCCTTAGCGGTGGCTGCAGCCTGCTCTTCGTTTTGCTGGTCGCGATCGCCTGCGAGGGCGGTCGGGCACACCAGTGGGGCCGTGAGTAGGGCGGCGGCCGCTAGGGGGATCAGTCTGCCGGTCATCGTCTTTCTCCCCTTTTGAGACCTTGCCCAGTCGAGTAAACCACAGGGGTCTGCTCGTGCAAAGGGCCCTTGCGGTGCAACGGATTGCGCGGGCGCTCGCGATCTTGCAGATTGGCGAGGTGCATGAGTCAGCCCCCGGATCCAACGCCGAAACCCTATTCGAGCGCGCCATTGCCCGAGCTCGTACGCACGGACTGCAGGCCGCCGAGCCCGACCTTATATACGCGGCGCAGGCTGGACACCGCCCGGCGGCGCGTATGGCGCTCTCGCTAGCCATGCGCAAAGCGGGCGCAGGCGAGCACGCCCGGGCCTTGCTGGACCAACTGCTCGGATCGGCCGCCAGCGAGCCCTACACCTGGCTCCTGGGGGCGGAGTGGCATCGCTTTCACCGCTCGCCTCCTGAGGGAGATGGGGCCTGGGCGGCGTGGCTTTCGAAGGCGTTCTTCGCTGCGCTGCCGGAGGCGCAAGTCGTTGTTTCTTTGCAGGCCCATTGGGTGGGCTTCGAGGCACCCCCGAGCGGGTCCCTCGCCTCGCCGGAGGCGTTGGCCGAGTGGCTGCTCGCCAGCGAGGAGCGCTGGGAGGCGCCGGCGGCGCGGACTTTGGCGCAGCGTGAGGGTGTGCGGGCCACGCTGGTGCGCCGATTCGCGCCCGAAGCGGCGCTGGCCTACCCCTTGCGCCAGCTCGCACCCCACCTGGCGCCCACCCTGGTGGTGGATCCGCGCAGTGGAGAGCGTGTGGCGCACCCCGTCCGCGACGCGAGCTACGCCCAATGGCTGCCCGAACTGCTCGGCTGGCACGGCAAGCTCCTGGAGCAGCGCCTGGCCCAGGCTGGCGGGTACGCGAGGGAGTGCGGCGAGGTGACCAACCTGCTGCGCTACGCCGGTGGTCAGGCCTACAAGCCTCACCTCGACTGCCTGCCGCCGGCGTCGGTGAGCAGTCCCGATGGCCAGGCCCAGGGCGGGCAACGCCTGCTGACCCAGCTGCTGGGGGTGGTGGCACCGGAATCGGGGGGCGAGACGCGCTTCGAGCACTTGGATATCGAGGTGACCCTGGCCCCGGGCGATCTGCTGACCTTTAACAACGCCACCGAGGACGGACAGCCCCTGGTGGCCTCTCGTCACGCTGGTGCCCCGGTGACAGGTGGCGAGAAAGCGATCATGAGCAAGTGGGTTCGCCAGCGAACGACGCCCTACGGGCGGGAGCTGGCCAACACCTTGTAGCATCCGGCGCTACGCCGAACGCTCTCAAGTCGTTATCATGCGCACCCTTTTTCGAACATGGGCTCCTGGTCACTGGAGCCCCGCGTGGAGTCGTGAGCACATGAGTGAAGAAGAGAAAGACCAGGGCATCCCCGTCGCGCCGGTCGAGGGCAAGATGTTCCTGTACGAGCAGCCCGAGCTGTTGACGGTGGACGACCACGGAGCCCTCGGCGTGACCCCGCCGCCGCGGCCCTTCGATTTCGCTGCCAAGGTGCGCGCGATTCCGCTGGTGGTGTCGGAGATCGCCTCCGCCCAGCGCAACTTCCCGATCATCTTCTCCGACATGGAGAACCCCGTGCCCCTGGCCGTGGTCGGCCTGAGTGAGAACAGCAACTTGTTCGTGGATGCGGACGGCCGCTGGGATCAGGACGCCTACATCCCCGCCTACCTGCGTTGCCACCCCTTCGCGCTCGCCGTGACGGGCGATGAGAAGTTCGCCGTGGTGGTGGACCGGGCAGCCCCTTCCGTGGGCGAGAACGCGGAGTTTCCCTTCTTCGACGGTCAGGAGATGGCCCCGAACACCAAGGCTATGGTCGACTTCTGCGGCAAGTACGAAGGCGAGCGACGCAAGACGATGGAGTACGTGGAGCGCCTTAAGGCGCTGGACCTGCTAGGTCCCCGCCGCGCCACCCACAAGGTGCCGGGGAGCGATGAGGAGCAGACTATCGCCAGCTACATCGCCGTGGTGCCGGAGAAGCTCGGTGATCTGCCAGCCGATACGGTCAAGGAGCTGAACGATGTCGGCATGCTCGCAGTGACCTACGCTCACCTCTTCTCGCTGGAGAACTGGTTGCGCTTGCTCGAGCGCCATCAACGGGTGATGGCGGCCACCAGCCACTAGCCCTGGGCGGCCCGGCGGAACCACCCGGTGACGCTATAACGCTGGCAACTCGCGTAGTTGGCGACGTAGCTCACCGAGTGGTGCTGGGGCACGGAGAACATGTTCAGGGCGTTAAAGCGCGGGATGAACGCCTGTTCGATGTCCATCTGCTTGTCGTAGAACTGCAGGTAGCCGCCCCAATCGGGATGCCAGCGGCGGGTGAAGTTCATGACGAATGCGGCGATGCGGTCGTCCTCCTGCGCATCGTCGTGATACTTCAAGAAATGCCCGGGCGCGAAGCAGGTGGCCTGGGCGTCGCCGCGGGCGATCTCCTGGTGCCCGGTCACCCTCCGCACGAATTCCAGCATCGGCGGCGAGTTGATGAAGTCGAGCAAGCGGTCCAGCAGCGGCACCTGCCCCCACCCCTCTAGGTAGGCATCGAGCATCGGATAGGTGCGGTAGGCGTACTGGAAGCCCTGGCCGGCCACCTGGAAGACCTCCCGGTGCAAAGCGGTCTGGGCGTCACGGTCCAGGGCTCTCAGGGCCTCGGCGCGGTGATAGCGAGGCTCCTTACCATCGAACCAGGCAAATCCCCATGGGACGTCACGTTCCAGGCACTGGGCCAGCTGGTCGGCGTGCGCATCAACCAGTAGCCCCGGGATGTGGATGCGCCGGCGTGCGCCGTAGCGCTCGGCAAGGGCGGCGGGGTCGAGGCTGGGGTTCAAGGCGAATTCGGTCATGCGGCGGGCACTTCGGACTGGTGTTGCGGGAGTCCCTAAGGTGGGCTCGGGGCGAAGCATACCCGCACGTTCTCACGGCCGTCGTGCATCTCGCTATCGGTAGTCGTCGCAGCCGTGCCGTGAAGCTGTGAACGGCCGCCGACGCAACATATTCACCAAATTGTTGTGCGCAAACAACGGGAGATGTTCCACCACAACGAATGGTTGCGGTCGAACGACTCATGGCGTTTTGACATGCCGATTTTGCTCCCCCGCTGGCCCTGTGCTGGCCGTGTTGAGACGACGTTGCGAATTCGCCACGGCACTTCTTTCGGCCATTTCTCGACTCATCAAGGTATTGCCAGGCGGTGTAAATATCGTAATGAAATCAACAATATAAGGCCGATCTGGGTGCCCGTCAGGAGGGTCTGACGGGCGCGGTCGCCCGCGCCAGGTTCTGTGACTTGGTTCGTTGGTTAGCCCCCTTAGGCCCCAGACGCCCTCGCTTCACCCGGGATCCTTGTCGTTTTCTCCGCCGCCCTGCCCCTTCGCTGTCGGGACGAAGCCACAGCAGTTCGTTGACTGAGTCGAGGGCCTTTGCTATCACCCCCCGCACATCCGCGACTGCGGCTGAATTGGGGGACCTGGGTTTCGGGTCCGCTACGCGTTAGTGCTCTCTAGGGAGGAGCAATGAACAACATCAATCTAGAGCGGGCCGTGAAGCTCGCGCTCCTGTCCGCCAGCGCCGTGGCCGTGTCCATGCCCGCTGTCGCTCAGGAAGTCGATGAAGAAGTGGTCACCATCGGCTCACGTATCGAACGCGTCGACCTCGACGCGGTGAGCCCGGTTACCGTCGTCAACGCCGAAGAGTTCACCCTCTCCGGTAACATCAACATCGAGCAGAAGCTGGCCGAGCTGCCGCTGACCCTGCCGTCCTTCGGTCCGAGCTCGAACAACCCGGGTGACGGTACTGCTCGTGTGAACCTGCGTGGTCTGGGCACCGCCCGTACCCTGGTTCTCGTGAACGGCCGCCGCTACATCCCCTCTACCCAGACGGGTGTGGTTGACCTCAACACCGTTCCCGGCACGCTGATCGAGCGTGTGGACGTGCTGACCGGCGGTGCCTCCGCTGTGTACGGTTCTGACGCACTCGCCGGTGTGGTGAACTTCCAGCTGCGTGACGACTTCGAGGGTGCCACGATCACCTCTCTGTACGACGTCAGCACTGAGGGTGATGCCGAGCGCTTCAACGTCGACTTGACCGTGGGCGGCAACTTCGCCGACGGCAAGGGTAACGCCGTTCTGTACGCTGGCTTCATCAACCGTAAGCCGCTGTTCCAGGGTGATCGTGACTTCTCCAGCTTCGCGCTGACCGACGTCGCACCCGCTGGCACGGAAGGTCAGGACAGCGCTACCGGTATCGGCGGTCCGCTGGCCGCTGGTGGTTCCTCCGGTATTCCTGGCACCCGCGACTTCACCGGCCTGACCATCAACCCGGGCACCGACGATGAGTTCATCCTCGGCCGCTTCAACCCCGATGGCACCGGCGCACCGTTCGTCGATCCGGACGATCGCTTCAACTACGCTCCGGACAACTACCTGCAGCTGCCCCAGGAGCGCTTCCTGTTGGCATCGTTCGCTCACTACGACGTGAACGACCGTCTGCGTGTGTTCTCCGAGTTGGCCTTCGCCAACAACCGCGTTGACCAGGAGCTGGCCCCGACGCCTGCGTTCCTCGGCACGCTGGAAGTGAACCCGGACAGCCCGTTCTTCGGTCCTGGTGTGCAGGACGCCCTCGACGGCGTACGTAGCGACACCAACGGCGACGGCGTCGTCGACGACACCGACAACGCGTTCCTCGGCTTCATCGGCCGTCGT
>JBCBZW010000063.1 GCA_039815145.1 Pseudomonadota bacterium | reverse complement strand
TTTATCCTCGACAGGCGGCGCCTCAGCCTCCACCTCGGGGGCGGCTGCTGCTGCGGTGGGTTCGGGGGGCGTCGCCTCGGCGTCGCCTTTCTTTTTCTTACGTCCAAACACGGCGCCGGTATGGTAGCGCAGGGGCCACGGCCGATCGATGGGGAGAGGGGCCTGAGCAGACAGACGCGGGGCCGCCCGAGCGGGCGGGACAACCGCTTTCGAATCATCGGCGGACAGCATCGCGGAAGGCGCCTGCACTTTCCGGACTTGCCGGCGTTGCGTCCGTCGCCGGATCGGGTGCGGGAGACCCTGTTCAACTGGCTGGGGCCGTCGATCGTCGGCGCCCGCTGCGCCGATCTCTACGCGGGCTCGGGCGCCCTTGGACTGGAGGCCCTGTCCCGTGGCGCGGCCCACTGCCACTTCGTCGACAAGGCCCCGCAGGCGATCGACGCCATCGAGGGGCATCTCGAGGTGCTGGGCCTCGCGGCCCACGATCGCTCGACCTGCAGCAGCGCGGACGTGCAGGGTCTGCTGCGCCAGGGCGCCCTGAAGGCGGCGGACCTCTACTTCGTCGACCCCCCCTTCGACGGCAATCACTGGGACCGTTTGTGTACACTCCTGGACCAATCGCTGGCGGGTGCCAGCGCGCTCGTTTATCTGGAGCATCCGGCGCAGCTGGAGCCGGAGCTGCCCGCCGGCTGGCAACTGCTGAAGCAATCGCGGGCCGGGCGCGTGGGCTTCCGCCTGGCGCAGACGGCGACCGCCACCACGGAGTGAAGTGAACAGATGACCTCAGCCATGTACCCCGGCACCTTCGATCCCGTGACCAATGGTCACGCGGACCTGGTGCGACGTGCGCTGCGCATCTTCGACGAAGTGATCGTCGCCGTGGCCGCCAACCCCAACAAGGCCCCCATGTTCAGCCTCGACGAACGGGTGGAGATGGCCGAGGAGGTGCTCATGGGCCTCGGCCGGGTGCGGGTGATGGGCTACTCCGGCCTCACGATCGAGTTCGCCGCCCAGAATGCGACGCCCGTAATGTTGCGCGGCCTGCGCGCCGTGTCGGACTTCGAGTTCGAGTTCCAGCTCGCCACCATGAGTCGCCAGCTGTCGCCGGACGTGGAGACCGTTTTCCTCACACCATCCGCGTCCTTGAGCTTCATCTCCTCCTCCATGGTGCGTGAGATCGGCATCCTCGGCGGTGATGTGAGCGAATTCGTGCACCCCCTGGTGGCGCAGCGCCTGGCCAAGCGTGCCGCCGAGCGGCGCGCTTAAGCGACGAGCGCTGCTATGGCCCTCAAGATCACCGACGAGTGCATCAACTGCGATGTCTGCGAGCCCGAGTGCCCGAACGAGGCGATCTACATGGGCCCGGAGATCTACCACATCGATCCCGCCCGCTGCACCGAGTGCGTGGGTCACTTCGACAAGCCTCAGTGCCAGGTGGTGTGTCCGGTCGAGTGCATTCCCCTCGACCCGGACCACGCGGAGACCCGCGAGCAACTGCAGGCCAAGTACGAGGCCTTGACGGCCGCCGAGGGTGAGCCGACGCCGCAAGAGCAGTAGCCGCCGACTCCGGCTCAGGCTCTCCCGGCCGCCGCACGCACGGTTTCGTTGAAGCGGTGCAGTGCCCCTTCGAAGCGACCGAAGCGCAGGGCGGTGTTCGCGCCACTGCCCATCCCCGCCTGCATGCTTTCGGCAAGTTCGAAGTCCTCCCGCAGGGTGGCGACGGTCAGCGCGTGGTTCCTGTCCCAATAGCTATCGTCCTGGCCGGGCGCTGAGGGCTTGAGGGTGGCCACGCGCACCTGGGTCTGCGCCGGCCCCTGTGCATCCAGGCCGACCCAGATCACGTGATCGGCTTGCACCAGCAGCATCGAGGTGGGGAACACGGTGTACAGCACGTTGGCGTAGTCGCGGATGCACCAGGCCTCGGGCGGCTGCTGGTTGAGTTCGGCGATCGTCGAGCGTGGTAGCACGGAGCGGATGTGCGGTCCGAAGCACCGATAGCTCGAGAGGTTGTCGTTGAAGAGCGCGGCGATGGTTTTCCGGTGGGCTACACGAAAGTGATAGGCCTCGAGGCCCCCCTCCACCAGTAGCTTCCAGTTGCAGCGCCAGGTGTGCACCTGTGTGTCGTGCACGGTGAGCGTCTGCGTGCCGATCCAGGCGAGATCCTCCTCCAACGGGGCGAGGTGCTGGCTCAGTTCACCTGAGCGCTCGGCCGGCACCGTCCAGATGAAGCCGTGCGCCTCGGTCGTCGGCACCCGCCGCAGGCCCAGGGTGGTGCGGTCGAGGTCGGGGAACCCGGCGTCGAAGTGAGGGGCGCCGATGAAGTCGCCTCGGTTGTTCCAGGTCCACGCGTGGTAGGGGCAGGTGAAGCGTTGCCGGCAGCCTGTGGCGTCGTCCACCAGGCGCGTGCCGCGGTGGCGGCAGACGTTCAGGAAGACCCGCGCTTCACCGTCTTCGCCCCGCGTGAGCAGCAGTGGTCTCCTGTTGAGTTCGCGCCTTAGGAATCCGTTGGGCTGTGCGAGTTCGCTGCTGTGGGCGAGTATCTGCGGGAGCTCGCCGAAGACGCGGGCTCGCTCGCGCTCGAAGCGCCGTGGGTCGGTGTAGTCCTCCACGGGGCTTTGCGTCATGCGCTCGTCGAGGAAGCACTGCTTGGCCTCCTTGAGGCCGAGTAGCTCCGCCAGCAATTCCGTCTGTTCTGTCTGCTGCATAGCTTGACCCTTACCAGTTGGTAAGTGCTATATACCTACCAACTGGTAAGGGGTCAAGCTATAGTCCGTCACATGAGCATTCCAGCCGCACCATCGGACACGCGTGACCGCTTTCTCCAGGCCGCGTTTGCGCTGTTCGCCGAGAAGGGCTTCTACGGCGCCAGCATGGATCAGATCGCGCGCGAGGTGGCCTTGACCAAGCAGGCCTTGATCCACCACTTCGGCACCAAAGAGAAGCTCTACGGCGTCGTGTTGAGCGACATCTCGACGCGTCTGCTGGCGCAGATCGAGGACGAAGCGACCTTTGCGGACGCGATCGTGGGCCTACATCGTCGCGCCCAGCGCGACCCGAAGGACACGCAGCTATTGATGCGCGAGCTCCTGGACAACCGGTCCCGCGCTGCCAGCGCCGGCACCTGGTACCTGCGTCCCTTCATAGATCGCCTGCATAGCCTGTTGAAGGTCGCACCCGGGTGGGAGTGTGCCCCTGCGCACCTGGTGGCGACGCACACCTATCAGGTGCTCGGCGCCATCCACTACTTCGTGGTGTCGGTGACCACCCTCGAGGCGATGTACTCGGCGAATCAGGTGAAGTCGATGCGCCGCGCGTTTCCCGAGCGCCTGCGCACGCTGGCGGAGTTACCGCCGCCGGCGGCGGGGTGACGGCCCGGCAAAGGCGCTAGTGCAGGCCCAGGAGCTGGGTGACGAGGTGGATCGTGAGGCCGACGAGGCCGCCGATCAGGGTACCGTTGATGCGGATGAACTGCAGATCCCGCCCCACGTAGAGTTCGACCCGTTCCGCGGTGAGCTCAGCATCCCACTCGCGCACGGTCTCCGAGATCACCCGCGCCATGTCGCCGCGGAAGTGGCTCACCGTGTGCAGCACGGCTTCTCCCAACCACTCGTTGATCTCGCGCCGCGTGTCCTCGCGCTCGCGCAGGGTGCCGGCGAGGGTGGCGAGGGCCTCGGCGATACGCCTGGCCAGGCGTGAGTTGGGACGCTCGGTCTCGCGCCGGACGTACACCCGGATCTGGGTCAGAAGGTTGGAGAGGAAGTCCTGCACGGCGGGATCGTCGATCAGGTTGCGCTTGATGCGTTCCGCGGTGGCGTTGAGTTCCGGGTCTTCCTGCAGGCGCACGACGAGGTCGCGGATGCCGCGGTTGAAGCGCGTGCGGTCCGGATCGTTAGGGTCGTGGCGCACGCGCAGGAGAAAGCGCTCGAGTTCTGTCACCAGGCGCCGGTAGATCTCCCTATCGACGATGTTGGGAAGCCACCAGGGCGTCTCTTCCACGATGCGCCGATGGATCGACGCCTTGTTCTCGTGCAGGTAGTCGTAGGCAAGGCCGATGCCGGCATCCATCAATTCCCGCTCGCGGTCGGAGCGCAGGAGCATCTGCAGCCCCTCGCCGAGCAGCGGCGCGATGCGCAAGCGGCGTAGGCCCACGTTGAGGTTGGTCTGCAGCAGGTCGCGCAGCTCGTCGTCGTCCAACGCTTCGAGCACGCGGTCTAGGATCCGCGCCGCTTCGCGCCCCACCCGCGCCGCGTTCTTCGGCTTGGCCATCCAGGTGGCGCCGGCGTCGGCGAAGTCGATGTGCGCGAGCCGGGCGCTTAAGGTTTCCGTGCTGAGGAAGTTCTCGCGCACGAAGCGGGCGAGGGCCTCGCCGAGCTGGTCCTTGCGCTGGGGGATGATGGCCGTGTGCGGGATGGGGATGCCGAGGGGGTGGCGGAACAGCGCCGTGACGGCGAACCAATCCGCCAGGGCACCCACCATCGCGGCCTCGGTGAACGCGCGCAGGTAGCCGACCCAGCTGGCGTCGGTGCCGAGGCGAAAGGTGATGGCAAAGGTCAGCGCCATCAGGGCCAGGAGGCCGCCGGCGACGGCCTGCATGCGATGGAGGCGGCGGCGCTGCCAGGCCTCCGTGGGCGCCTCGCTTGCCTCGTTCACCTCCCGCTTGCCATGCTGCGCGTTCGCTTAAGCCTCGTGGTAGGCGGGGCTCAGCTCATGCACGGCGGCGATCATGGCGCCCGCGTGTTCAGGATCGACGTTCGGGTGGATGCCGTGGCCGAGGTTGAACACGTGCCCACTGGCGCCCTTGCCGTAGCTGGCGAGCACCTTGCCCACCTGCTCACGGATGCGATCAGGCGAGGCGTACAGCACGCAGGGGTCGAGGTTGCCCTGCAGCGCCACGCGGTCGCCCACCTTCGCGCGCGCATCGGCCAGGTCGGTGGTCCAGTCGACGCCGAGGGCATCGCAGCCCGTGTTCGCCATGTCCGCGAGCCAGGCGCCACCGCCCTTGGTGAACAGCACCACGGGGATGCGTTGGCCGTTGTGCTCGCGGTGGAGGGATTCGACCACCTGCGCCATGTAGCGCAGGGAGAACTCGCGGTAGTCGCTCGGGCTCAGGGCGCCGCCCCAGGTATCGAAGATCATCACCGCCTGGGCGCCGGCAGCGATCTGGGCGTTCAGGTAGGTGGCGGTGGCCAGGGCCACGGTGTTCAGCAGCTGATGGGCCAGCTTGGGATCGGAGTAGATCAGGCCCTTGATGAGGGCGAAGTTCTTGCTGGAGCCGCCCTCCACCATGTAGGTGCCCACGGTCCAGGGGCTGCCGGCGAAGCCGATCAGGGGTACCTTGCCGCCGAGCTCGCGACGGATCAGGCGCACGGCGTCCATCACGTAGCGCAGCTCCTGCTCGGGATCGGGCACGCCGATCTTGTCGACATCCGCCTGGTTGCGCACGGGCGAACTGAACACAGGCCCTTCACCGGTCACGAAATGCAGGCCGAGGCCCATGGCGTGGGGCACCGTGAGGATGTCCGAGAAGAGGATGGCGGCGTCCAAGGGATAGCGCCGCAGGGGTTGCAGCGTCACCTCGCAGGCGAGCTCCGGTGCCATGCACAGGGAGAGGAAATCGCCTGCCTGGCGGCGCACCTCGCGGTACTCGGGCAGGTAGCGACCGGCCTGGCGCATCATCCACACGGGAGTGCGATCGATCGGCTGGCGCAGCAGGGCGCGCAGGAAGAGATCGTTGCTGAGCGGTGCGAAGTCGGTGTTGTTATCGGTCATGTCTCGAAGATTTCCGCAATGGTGCGTTGGATGGCGAGGGCGGCGGCGCGCGGGTCTGCCGCGTCGCGGATCGGCCGCCCCACCACGATGTGATCCGCGCCGAGGGTGAAGGCGTCGGCGGGGGTGACGATGCGTTTCTGATCGGCGGCCTGCTCGCCTTCGCCAGCGGGCCGAATGCCCGGTGTGACGATGCGAAACGGCGCGTCGCTGGCGGGCAGCGAGGCGCGGATCGCCGCGGCCTCCTGGCCCGAGGCGATGACGCCGGCGCAGCCGCACGCGTGGGCCAGGCGGGCGCGCTCGAGTACCAGTGCCTCGACGCTCGGCACCGCGTGGCCGAGCCGCTGCAGATCCTGCAGATCGAGGCTGGTGAGCACGGTCACGGCCAGCACGCCGATCTCCTCACCGGCCGCTTCCACGGCCGCCTCCATGACCCGCGGGTCGCTGTGCACGGTGACGTAGCGAATCCCGCGTCCGCGCAGGCCGCGGACGGCGCTAGCGACGGTGGCCGGGATGTCGTGGAACTTGAGGTCGGCGAACAGGCGATGGCCGCGCTCCTCGGCGAGCCATCGGGTGAGGCCGAAGTAGTCCGCACTGGTCAGTAGGCCTAGCCCCAACTTGTAGAACTGGATGGCGTCACCCAGCGCGTCGACCAGGGCTCTCGCCGCCTCGTCGCCGTGCACGTCGAGGGCGAAGATCAGCCGTTCCCTGGCCGGCAGCGAAGGGCTTGGCGCCGCCGAGTGCAACTCTTCAACCATTGCCTATTCTAACCATACGTCGCCGTTTTCCGGTCTTTTTGACGCGGCAACCCGTATTTTCGTCGCTTACCCTCTGGGCCACTTGCGCTGACATGCTGATCGTGTAATGTCCGCGCCAGCGCGAGCCCCTGCCTCACCACCCCTCGCCGGTATCGCTTCGCCATCATGCTTCCCCGCCAACGCCAGTCCACCAGCGCACCCGCGCGCCGCCTAGCGCCAGTCGTCTGGACGCTCGCGGCCGCTTTGCTGCTGTCGAGTTGGCTGCTCGCCTCGCACGAGCATTCGATCGAGCATGAAGACACGCCCCACTGCGTGCTCTGCCTGGTGGCCGATCGTGATACCGCCGTTCCCGCTCCCTCGGAATCTCCGGCGCCGGTGCCCCTCACGGCGGACGGCCCGACCCCGATGGTGGCGCGCGCCACCCCGATTGCGCGGCGTCCCACCTCTACCCAGCCTCGCGCCCCTCCGCACCTCATCTAATCTCCGATCGCCCCCTGGGCGACCTAACCCCGCTCTTCGTTCGCCCTGCGCCCCATCAACTACGCAGGGCACTTGAGGCTGATGCGTATAGCGCCCCTTCGCGCGCGCCCGCCTACGGATAAAGGAAATACGACATGCAGGAAGCTAACCCCTTCTCGAGCGCCCGCACCGGGCGCGGATGCACGACTTCGCTCAGCGTCGCTGTCGGCGCTGCCTTGCTCATCAATCACGGTGCCGTACTCGCCCAAGAAGACGACGATGAGGATCACCGCCCCATCGACGAGATTGAGGTGGTCGCGACGCTGCTCGACAACACCATCGACGAGATCGGTCAGGGCGTGACCGTGCTCGAAGGCGACGAGCTCGAGCGCCTACGCACCAACACGATCGGTGAGATGCTGGCCCTTACGCCCGGCGTCACGGCCAGTGACTTCGGCGCTGGTGCCAGCCGTCCCGTCATTCGTGGCCTCGGCGGCCCGCGCGTGCGCGTGCAGGAAGACGGCATCTCCACCCTCGATGTTTCCACCGTCAGCGTGGACCACGCCGTGGCCCTCGAGCCCCTGCTCGTCGAGCGGGTGGAAGTGCTGCGCGGCCCAGCGACCCTCGCCTACGGCAGCGGTGCCGTAGGCGGTGTGGTCAACACGATCACCACCCGTCTGCCCACGGAAATTCCCGACGGTCTCGAGGGCCGCTTCCGCCTAGGCGGCAACACGGTGGCCAACGAGCAGTCTGCGGCGCTGGCCCTGCGTGGCGGAATCGGTCAGATCGTGCTGCAGGTCGATGCCTCGATCCGCGATCAGGACGACTACGACATCCCCGGCGTGGCGATCACCCTGGAGGATTTCGAGGAAGAGCAGGAGCGCGGCACCGTCGCCAATAGTGCCCTCGAGTCCTCCGCCTTCGGCGGTGGCCTGAGCTGGATAGGTGAGCGCGGCTACTTCGGTGTCAACGTCAGCACCTTCGAGACCACCTACGGTGTGCCGACCATCGAGGAGGAGGAAGAGGAAGAAGGCGAGGAGGGCGAAGAGGAGGAAGGAGAAGAGGGAATCAGCATCGATCTCGAGCAGACCCGTATCGACTTCAAGGCCGGGATCGAGCCCGCCAGCGGCTTCCTGAGCAAGATCGAACTTCGCGGCGCCTACAACGACTACGACCACGTCGAGCTCGAGGGCGAGGAGATCGGCACCACCTTCGCCAACGAGGCCTTCGAGGCTCGCCTCGACATTGCCCATCAGCCGATCGGCGACTGGGTGGGCTCCTTCGGCGTGCAGTTCGCCACCGCCGAGTTCTCGGCGATCGGCGCCGAGGCCTTCGTGCCCCCCGTCGACACCACCAGCGTGGGCGTCTACCTGATCGAAGAGCTCGATCTGGACGACTGGTTCTTCTCCATCGGCGGTCGCTTCGAGACCCAGGATCAGGAGCCCGTCGCCGGTGGCAGCGTCGATGACACGGCCTTCAGCGTCTCGGCCTCGGCCATCCGCACCTTTGCCGAGCGTCATCGCATCGGCCTGACCCTGAACCGCGCGCAACGCCTGCCGAGTGCCGAGGAACTCTTCTCCGACGGCCCCCACCTGGCTACCAGCACCTTCGAGATCGGCGATGCCACCCTCGACGTGGAGACCTCCAACCACGCGGAGCTGTCCTGGCGCTACAGCGGTGAACGCGTCGGCTTCTCGGCCACCGGGTACGTGACCGACTTCGAGGACTTCATCTTCCTCGCCGAGACCGACGATATCGAGGACGGTCTGCCGGTGTTCCTGTGGACCCAGGCCGATGCCGACTTCGTGGGCTTCGAGGCGGAGTTCTCCGCCACCCTCGCGGAGTTCTCCCAGGGCGGCGACCTCGACCTGTCCTTGTTCGCGGACGTGGTGTCGGGCGAGCTCTCCGGCGGTGGCAATCTGCCGCGTATCTCCCCCGCCCGCGTGGGTGGGCGCCTCGAGTACCACGATCGTCGCCTCACCACCGGCTTCGACATCGCTCAGATCTTCGATCAGGACGACGTGGCCGAGTTCGAGACGGAGACCGACGGTTACACCATGCTCAACGCTGACATTAGCTTGGTGCTGGCCGAGGACGCGCTGGTGCCGGTCGAGGTGTTCGTGCGTGCGTCGAACCTGCTCGATGAGGATGCTCGCCGTCACACGTCCTTCGTGAAGGATCTGGCGCCGCTGCCGGGTCGCAACTACACGATCGGTTTGCGCGGGCGCTTCTAAGCGAGCCCTTGCGTCCTAGCGCTGGCGGCGGGCTTGCTCCGCCGCCAGCAAGCCGTCGTACTCGGCCAGGGCGAAGCGGTCGGTCATGCCGGCGATGTAGTCCGCCACGGCGCGGGCGGCCAGCGCCTCCCGGTCCTCGGGGGCGGGGGTCCGGCGGATACGGGTCACCGGCAGGTTGGGCGGTACGCCGCCCGTGATGTCCGCGTAGGCGGCGTCGCGGTAGTGCTCGAAGAGGCGCTGGATCACCCGTCGCGCATGATCGGTCATCTCGCGCACGCGCGGGTGCTGATACAGGTTCGCCATCAGGTACTGCTTCAGCGTGAGTACGCGCGGGCGCATGGCATCGCTGAAGCGGATCAGTGGAGTCTTCAGCGCCCGCACGTCATCAAGGCTGCGCGGATCCGTGTCCGCCAGGCACTGGCGACTCGTATCGACCAGGTCGTTGACTAGCGCACCGATCATGCGGCGGATCACCTCGTAGGTCATGCGTCGATCGGAGAGGTCCGCATGCTCGGCGCGCACCTCTCGCACGTAGTGCCCCACCAGATCCACCTCGTCGGCCAACGCGTCGATGTCGAGCAGGCCCGCACGGATCCCATCATCGACGTCGTGGTTGTTGTAGGCGATCTCGTCGGCGATGTTGGCGAGCTGTGCTTCCAGGCTAGGTTGTTGGCCGGTCAGAAAGCGTTGGCCGAGTTCGCCGAGGGTCCGTGCGACGTCGGGGGCGCAGTGCTTGAGGATCCCCTCGCGGGTCTCGAAGCAGAGGTTCAGGCCGTCGAACAGGGCGTAGCGCTGTTCGAGCGTGTCCACCACCCGCAGGGACTGGAGGTTGTGTTCGAAGCCGCCGAACGGGCGCATGCACTCGTTCAGCGCGTCCTGGCCGGCGTGACCGAAGGGCGTGTGGCCGAGGTCGTGGGCAAGGCAGATCGCTTCGGTCAGGTCCTCGTTCAAATCGAGGGTGCGGGCGACGCTGCGCCCGATCTGAGCCACCTCGAGGGAATGGGTGAGGCGGGTGCGATACAGGTCGCCCTCGTGGTTCACGAAGACTTGCGTCTTGTAGACCAGGCGGCGGAAGGCGACGGAGTGAATGATGCGATCGCGATCGCGCTGGAACTCGCCGCGAAGGCGCGGCGGGGGCTCGTCGAAGCGCCGACCGCGGGAGCGCTCGATGCTTGCCGCGTAGAGCGCGAGGGGGCTGGCGCTCAAGGCTCGGCCGCGGCCAGCGTCTGCATCAGGGCGCCCTCGTCGAAGTCCTGGGTGACGAGGGCGGCGCCGATGTCCTGCAGCAGCACCAGCACCAGCTGTCCCCGCCGGTTCTTCTTGTCGAGCTGCATGTGATCGAGCAGCTTCGCCGCCCCCACCGGTGGTGGCGCGACCGGCAGACCTAAGAATTGCAACAGCCTTACGATCCGTACCACCTGGCTTTCCTCGAGCCACCCCATGCGCGCGGACATCTGCGCGGCCATCACCATGCCGGCGGCGACCGCCTCCCCGTGGAGCCAGCCACCGAATCCCATCGCACGCTCGATACCGTGGCCGAAGGTGTGACCGAGGTTGAGCAGGGCGCGCAAGCCGCTGCGTTCCTGCTCGTCCTGGGCCACCACGTCCGCCTTGATCATGCAGCAGCGCTCGATAGCTTGGGCCAGCACCGTGGGATCACGCGCGTTCAGCGCTTCGCTGGCCTGCTCCAGCCAATCGAAGAACGGCGCATCGATGATGAGGCCGTACTTCACCACCTCGGCGAGACCGGCCCGGTACTGGCGTTCGTCGAGGGTGGTGAGCGTGTCGAGATCGGTGAGCACGGCGCTCGGTTGGTGAAAGGCGCCGATGAGGTTCTTGCCCGCGGGGTGGTTGACGCCGGTCTTGCCGCCGACGGAGGAGTCGACCTGCGCCAACAGGGTGGTGGGCACCTGGATGAAGCTGATGCCCCGCTGATAGGTGGCCGCTGCGAAGCCGGCGACGTCCCCGGTGACGCCGCCGCCGAGGGCGATCAGGCATCCGTCCCGCCCCATCCGTTGCTCGACGAGGGCATCGAGGATCAGGGCCATCGTATCCAGGGTCTTGTGTTCCTCACCGTCGCGTAGCACCAGGCCCTCGAGGCGCGCGCAATGGTCGAGTAGCCCGGCGCGCAGGCGGTCCGCGTAGAGCGGCGCGACCACGTCGTTGGTCACGATGAGGGCTTGGCGGCCATCCACCAGGGGGGCGAGCAGGGCGCCGGCGTCGGCGAGCAAATCCTCCCCGATGTGGATGGGGTAGCTGCGCTGACCCAGGGCGACGTCCAGCGACCTCATACCGCAGGTTCCTCCCCGCCACCGGTGCTATCGGGTGCTTCGCTTTGGCGTTGCTTCAAGCGCGTGATCAGCTGCCCGACCACCGCCTCCACGGTACAGCCGTCCGTGGGCAAGGTCAGATCGGCTACCGACTCGTACAAGCCGTTGCGCACGGCGGCCAGCGCTTGCAGTGTCTGCTCACGATCTTCCGTTTGCAGAAGTGGCCGGTGGTGGCTGTGACGGGTGCGTGCCAGCTGCGTGCGCACGCTGGTGGCAAGGTATACGACGAGCCCCCGTTCGCTGAGCAATCGGCGGTTCTCCTGCGCCAGCACGGCGCCGCCGCCGGTGGACAAGATGACGGGCTGTTGGGCGGTGAGTTCGGCGATCACGGCACACTCACGGCGGCGAAATCCCGCCTCGCCCTCACGCTCGAAGATATAGTCGATATCCACGCCGGTGCGTTGCTCGATCTCATCGTCCGTGTCGAAGAACGGCATGTGCAGGCGCGCGGCCAGGCGGCGCCCCACGGCTGACTTGCCAGCGGCCATCGGTCCGACGATGAACAGGCGATCCTCAGGGATGGCGGTGCTGATACTACTGCTGCCCATGGCCGCAGTGTGCCCCGGGACAGGACATCAGGGCCAGGCACCAATGCGAATCGCTCGGTGCCAGGTGGGCGGAGCGGATCGCTCCGCCCACCGCGGGAGACGACCTAGATGTCGTCGAAGCAGGACTGGCTGTAGCCGAAGGGGCTGACCGGACCGGTGATGAGCCCGTCGGTGGTGCCGTTCGGGTAGCCGTTGGCTGGATCTTCCGCCACGCGGTTGCCCGGCGGGCTGATCTGCACGCTGTTGGTGTCCGAGGCGATGGTCGGCAGGATGAAGGACGCCGTCTCGCTGAAGCTCGAGCCCTCCACCTCCGCGCGAGCTTCCACGATCACCTGCAGCCAGCTGCCGAACTGCTGGGCGTAGCTGATGGCCACGAGGGCCTCGCCGGTGGCGTCGGTGGTGGCTGTGCCGGTGATGTTGGCGTTGTTGCCCACATCGATCTCGCCGTTGTTGTTGATGTCCTCGCCGGGATCGAGGAAACCGTTGCGGTTCTGGTCTTCCTCGTCGCATACCACGTTGGTCTCGACGAACCAGGCGTTGGCGACGGCATCGCCGACCCAGTAGCCCTTGATGTAGCGCTCGGTCAGCAGCGACAGCTGGATGTCCACGCCGGCGACACCGTTGCCGTCGGCGTCACTCGCCTGCACCAGGAAGGGCAATTCGTAGGTGGCATCGTCCACCTCCAGAACCGTGTTACCGGTACCGAAGGTGAAGAACAGTTCGCGGCGGGCCACGGTCAGGGCTGTGGTGTCGGTGATGTTGGTGTTCTGCACCCGTGCAGTGATGCGCACGCCCTCGCTGGCGCTGGTCGAACTGCTCGCCTCGTAGAAGGTCTGCGCCTCGCCCTGGGTGTTGGTCACGGCGGTGCCGACGGTCAGACGCCCGTTGGTCACGTCATCGAGCTCGAAGATTACGGTCTGGTCGGTGACCAGGTTGTTCTGCGGGTCACGCACGGTGGCGCGAATCGCCGACTGCTCGTTCGGACCGATGTTGAAGGGATCCGCTTGCACTTCGATGCTGTCCGGTTGGGTTGCGATGAAGTCGATGGGGATCTGCGCCGAGGGCCCGTCTTCCACGTCTGCGGTGGCCGTGATCACGGCGCGACCGGCATTGGTGGAAGAGATGGTGTTGGTGGCCACACCGTTCACCGTGAACACCTGGCCGTTGTTGGCCAGGGTGCCGCGGGTGGTGGAGAACTGTACGGGCTGTCCATCGACCGGCGCGCCGGAGGTCTCCCAGCGAACGGAGATCGTCTGGTTGGCGTTGAGCGCCACGCGGGGAGGATCCTGGTTGGCGTTCGGCGGGGTGGGTGAGCTGAAGACGAACGAGTCGGTGGAGATTTCGAGGGCAAGGGTGCGGTCGATCCCCAAGCCGCTCACGGTGAGCTGGTCGGAGCCGCCGTTCTGAGCGGTCAGGGTGAAGTCGACATTACCTTCGAAGTTGGTCTCCAACGTGTCGGGCGCGATCGGGTTGCCCAGGGCGGAGGTCACCGTGATTGGGATACCCGCGATGCCGTTGCCGTTACCGTCAATCAGCACCGTGGAGTAGTCCTGGGTGGCGCCGATGACGATCGACGCGGGACCTGCGATCGGCGAGAACTCGGTGCCGATCACCTGCACGGTGGCCGTCCCCGTAAGCGTGACGCCGTCGATGCCAGCGGCGGAGGCCGTGACCGTGATAACGCGGTTGGTGGGGTCTTCCTCGGTACTCAAGGTGGCCGTGACCCGACCGGACGCGTCCGTCACGGCGTTGGCGACGGTCAGCACCCCCGAATCCGCCGCGAAGGCGACGTCGATGCCCTCGACGGCGATGTTGCTCTCGTCGATCACCCGGGCCGTGACGGTCACGGGCAAGGCGCCGTCGGACTGCAGGATGTTGCTCGAGGAGATCACCGATACGCTGGAGAGGATGACCTGAGGCGGTGCATCTGGATCATCAGGGTCGGGCTCTTCGGCGACCGGTTCCGGGATCACGACCAGGGTTCCGTCACTCGAGCAGCCCACGATGAAAAGGGCGGCCATGAGGAGCAGTAGGAAACTGCCTGCCTTGCGCATGTTGGATGTTCCTCGAGTCAAATCGCTAAAGCTTGTCGTCGCGTGTCGTCGAAGCGCCTAAAAGACGTTCGAGCCTTCGCGCAGAATCTTCGGAGTGACGAAGATCAACAGCTCGGCCTTGTTGGAGCTACGGGTGCTGCTCTGGAACAGGCGGCCGAGCCCAGGGATATCGCCAAGCACGGGCACCTTGCTCAGGGTTTCCGTCTTGGTTGTCTCGTAGATGCCGCCGAGCACGACGGTCTCGCCGTTGTTCACCAGCACCTGGGTCACCACCTCGCGGGTGTCGATACTGGGCACGAAGCCGCCAGTCGCGCTCGGCACCTGTTCGCCGATGCTGTCCTGGCTGACCTGCAGATCCATGATGATGCGGTTGTCCGGCGTGATCAGGGGCACGACCACCAAGCTCAGCACCGCTTCCTTGAAGCGGGTGGTGGTGGCGCCGCTGGCCGAGGCTTCCTGGAAGGGAATCTCCACACCCTGCTTGATGGTGGCTTCCTGCTGGTTGGCGGTGATCACACGCGGGGTGGAGATGATCTCGCCCCGGCCTTCGGCCTGCAGGGCCGCGAGTTCCAGGTCAAGCAGATAGTTCGAGTCGAGAATCGCCAGCCCCAGGCGCCCCGCCGGCGAGGCGATCGGCACGTTGACGTTAAGGCGATCGTTAAGCGCCGGCACGGCCGCCGGGAACGGGCTGCCGGTGGTGTTCAGGTTGTTGAGTCCGGAGTTGACGATGGTGTCGGCGCCGGCGGAGCCACCGGTGATGGCGATTAGACCGTCGCTGCCGTTCTCCTCCACCGCCGTGATTCCCGAACGGATACCGATGTCGCGGCTGAAGTCATCGTTGACGATGACGATGCGCGATTCGATCAGCACCTGGCGTACGGGCACGTCGAGGGTGCGCACGAGGCGGCGAATCTCCGCCAGCTTCTCCGCCGTGTCCTGCACGAGCAGCGTATTGGTGCGCTCGTCCAGGGTGACGCTGCCGCGCTCGGAGAGCAGCGTACGTCGCGCGCCCCCACCGGGCACGCCACCGGCAACCCCCTGCAGGGCGGCGCCCTGGATGAGCAGCGCGAGATCTTGCGCCTTCGCGTAGTTGACCTGGATGAACTCGCTGCGCAGGGGCGCGAGCTGGCGAATCTGACTGGCGGCCTCGAGTTCGCGCCGTTCGCGGTTGGCGATCTCTTCGGCGGGAGCCACCAGGATGACGTTGTCCTTCTGGCGCTTATCGAGACCCTTGGTCTGCAGCACGATGTCCAGGGCCTGATCCCATGGCACGTTCTGCAGGCGCAGGGTGACGTTGCCTGCCACCGTGTCGCTGACCACGATGTTCTGATTACTCACGTCGGCGAGCAGCTGCAGGACGGCGCGCGCCTCGATGTCTTGGAAGTTCAGGGTGAGGCGCTCGCCCGTGTAGCGCTCGCGCTCCTCTTCCTCGCGGATGCGCAGCTCTTCCGGCGTCAGCGGCTTCAGCTCGACGGTGACGCGCTCATCGGACTGGTAGGCGAGCTGATCGAAGGCGCCGAAGCCCGTCACGATCACCCGCGTATCGCGGTTCACCTGCATGGTGTCGATGGTCTTCACCGGCGTGGCGAAATCGAGCACGTCCAGGCGCTGCATCAGCTCGGACGGCACGGTGGTGTTCTTCAGCACCACGATGACCTGATCACCTTCCTGCTGCAGGTCGACCACGGTGGAGGGGTCGGAGAGTTGCAGCACGACGCGCCCTGCGCCCTCTTCGCTGCGGCGGAAGTCGACGTTGCGCAGTTCGCTGGAGCCGAAGGTGCCCGTGCGCGATGCAGGCGACGGGGCATTGATACCGCCGGACCCGAGCGGCGCGGTGGAGGAGGCGGCCATCTCCGCTTCCGAGGCGAGGGTGATGGTGACCGTGTTGCCCTGGGCGGCGGCGGTGTAGGTGACGGGGCTGTCGAGGTTCAGCACCACGCGTGTACGACCGGCGGCTTCGGCCGCCACCACGCTGTTCAGCAGGCCGATGCCCACGTCGCGGCGACGGGTCGCGAGGGCGACGCCCGTGTCCGCCAGATCGATGGAGATACGCGCCGGGTTATCGATGCTGAAGGTGTTCGGCTCGGGCGCTGCCCCGCGCATGCGCAGCACCAGCTGCACCTGCTGTCCGGGCAGGGTGATCACCTCGATGTCATCGAGATAGTTCGAGAACTCGTTCTGGGCCAGGGCGGGGCCCGTCGATCCCAGCAGCAGCGCCACCAGCAGCGTGATGGCAGACAGCCACATCGCCGCGTTAGGCGGTTTCAACCACCGCCCCATGGCGCAGACACCCAGAACTTCACGGTTCATGCTAAAAGCCTCGACATGTGCATTCGGTGCACCGGAAACCGTCGGTTCTCCGGCGACCATCGCTAAATCCAACATCCAACGACGCCGCCCACGGCGGCGGCGCTCAATTAAGTGCTACGGCGGCCTCGCGCTCCACGAAGCCATCGATACCGTTGGGTACCAGCTCCGTGAGTTCGATGGCGGCGTTGGTCACCGCGTTCACGCGGCCGTCGTACTCACCCATGTACTGCCCGGGCAGCACCTGGTGAACGAGGCCGTCGGCGTCTCGCACGAGCCCGTAGTAACGCCCTTCGATCTCCAGCGTGCCGACCATGCGCAGGGAATCGAGGGGGAAGCTCTCGAGGTACTCCTTGCGTCGGTTCGGGTCGGGGCGAGGCCCGTCGCTCGCCGCGGGGGCGCGCTGCGCCAACGCCGTGTCCGGCTTGAACGGCGCGCGAAGCTTCGACGCGGAATACTCGAAGTTCTCGTAGCTCTTGATCTCTGGCAGCGGCTCGATGCGACCGCCGGGCCGTGCCTTGATCGACTGCGCGTAGCGCTGCAGATCCGACATGTCCCGGTTCACGCATCCGCTGAGGAGCAAAATGGCGCCCAGGGGCGCCAGCGTGATGAGCGATTGCCACACGGGGCGTGATCGTCGTCGTGACGGGTCGATAGTGCTGGGTTTGTTCACTGGCCCGTGCTCTCGTCGTCGTCAAGGTAGCGGTAGGTCTTGGCAGTGATGTCGAGCTCCAGAGCGTCCCCGATCACCGATACGGGCTGGTCCTCGTTGCGTCGACTGCTCCTACCGGATCCAGTAGGTTTGATCGTGATGTTGTGCAGAGTCACGATGCGCGGCAGGGAGGCGATCCCGCTCACGAACTGCCCGAACTCGTGGTAGCTCCCGTTCAGGCGGATGCGAATCGGCAGCTCCGCGTAGAAGTCGCGCTCGATCTCCTGGCTCGGCTGAAAGAGCTCTTCCTCCAAGCCGGCGGCGAGACCTGTTTGCGAAATGTCCGTGAGCAGGTTGGGCACCTCGGTCTGGCCCGGAAGCTGGCGCAACATGGTGCCGAACTCCTGCTCCATCTGCCCCAGCTGCACCTTGTAGGCATCGAAGTTGGCAGCCTGGCGCTGCTTGGTCTCGAAGCGCTGGCGCAAGCGTTGCTCGCGCTCCTGCACCTTTTCCAGTTCCTCCACCTTCGACTTGAAGACGAAGTTGTACATGCCCCCGGCCGTCACGCCCATGAAGATCAGGACGATGAAAATGCCCCGGAAGACGAGCGGCCAGCGGCCGATGTCGTTGATGTCGAGGTTGCGAAGCTGCTCGAGGAAGTTCATGAGGCAGCCTCGTCCGTCGTTTCCGCCTCGGGGGCGCCCTGGCTCACGAAGATGGTGAACTCGATAGACTCCCCGCGCTTCTCGAGAATGTTGAGGCCCGCATCGGTGAACCACGGTGAGGCGTCGAGGTCGCGCATGTAGTTGGATACGCGCGTGGAGGACTGGGCCACGCCCTTGATCAAGATGCGCTTGCTGTTCTGCTGCACACTCTCGAGGTAGACGCCTTCGGGGAGCGTGCGCACGAGTTCGTCGAACAGGTGCACCATCACCGGCCGGCTGCGCTGCAGCTCGTCGATGATGCCCATGCGGGCAATCAGGCGATCGCGCAGATCCTCGAGGGCTTGGATCTCCTCGATCTGCTTGTCGATCTCGGCGATCTGATTGCTGAGGAACTTGTTGCGGTCGCGCTGGTGGTCGATGCGGGTCTGGTAGTAGGTTGCGGCGTACCACACGACGAAGGCGCCCAGCGCCACGGCCGCGCCAGCGGCGATGCCGAAGTTCTTCTGCCGTTCCTGTCGGAGCTCTTCTCGCCAGGGCAGTAAGTTAATGCGAGGCATCGGTTACTCCGTTAGTCGAAGCTGCGCAGGGCCAGGCCGCACGCCGTGAGTAGGGCGGTGGCGTCGGTGGTGACACCTGCCGCCTTGGCGCGCGAAGACACCTTCAGGGTGCCGAGCGGGTCGCCCTTCACCGTAGGGATGCCCACCTTGCTCTGAATGAGCTCGGCCGCTCCGGGGATGTTGGCGCAGCCACCGCAGACGATGATCTGGTCGGGCTGCTCCCGATTCGAGCCGGATGCCAGGTAGAACTGCAGCGAGCGACTGACCTGCTGGGACATATCGTCGATGAACGGCTCGAGCACCTCTGGCCCGTAATTGCTAGGCAGTCCGCCCTCCTTCTTGAGGCGGCCCGCTTCGCCCATCGATACGCCGTAGGTGCGCATGATCTCTTCGGTGAGCTGCTGACCGCCGAAGGCGAAGTCGCGCGTGTAGTCCACGCTGAGGTTGGTGAGCACGCTGAAGGTGGTGCTGCTGGCGCCGAAGTCGACTACGGCGATGGACTTGCTCACGCCTTCGTCGGGCATCTGGTGACGCATCAGCTGGCAAGCGTTCTCGAGGGCGAAGGCCTCGACGTCGACCAGGCGCGCCTTGAGTCCGGCGGCTTCGACGGCGGCCTGGCGTTGCTCGACGTTCTCCGAACGCGTCGCCACCAGCAGCACGTCGGACATGCCGGTCTCTTCGTTCTTGCTCAGCACCTCGAAGTCGAAGCTCACCTCTTCCAGCGGGAAGGGGATGTACTGGTCGGCTTGAAGGCTGATCTGGTCTTCGAGGTCGGCCTCGCTCAGGGAGGCGGGCATCTGGATGACCTTGGTGATCGCGGCGTCGCCGCTGATCGCCACGGCCGCTTCCTTGGCCTTGGCCCCGGCCCGGCGGACCGCTCGTCTTATCGCCTCACCGACGGCGTCAACGTCGATCACGCTCTTCTCGTTCACCGCGTTGACAGGCGTCGGCTCGGCAGCGTACGCGTCGACGCGATACGTGCCCCCGGCGTCCGACAGCTCGAGGAGCTTCACGGAGGAGGTGGTTATGTCAAGGCCGAGTATGGGCTTGAACGTGTTGCCGAACAGCGTCAGTTTTGCCATGTGGAATAGGGGGTTGGCTCAAAAATGTGTGCAGTCACACGAGCTTTCGTTGACTATATACCAAACGCTGGAGGGCGCAAGGCGGGACATATGTTCAACCCGCCGGGGACGCCCTTGCAACCAGCAGGACCCTGTTCGGCGCCTAGGGCGCCTGGCGAGCTGCCCACGGTCATCCGTGGGTGTGAGGCCACTCGCGCACGGCGACAGCGTGCCGCACCAGCCGCGATTTATAACAGCCGCTCTTGTCAACCTTCGTGAAGCAAATCACACAAAGCGGCGAATCGGGACGAGCGGTCACGATATACTCCCGATCTCCGCACACTGGGACGCGAGTCGCACGCGTTCTGTGACGATCCCCTCCCCTTCAGCTGCGACGCCCTTCCGGTAGCCGATGAAGCCTGTCGTAAAGCTCCTTTCCGTTCTGCTTTCCCTCACCTTTGCGGGCGGCGCCTTCGCCCTGCTGGTGGCGGCGGCCGCCTACATGTTCGTGGCGGAGTCCCTGCCCGACGTGGACACCTTGAAGAGCGTACAGCTGGAGGCGCCGATGCGGGTCTACTCCCGCGACGGCGTGTTGATCGGCGAATTCGGCGAGAAGCGGCGCATTCCCGTGACCTACGAGCAGCTGCCGCAGCAGGTGATCGATGCCTTCGTTGCCGCCGAGGACGACCGCTTCTTCGAACACCCGGGTGTGGACTACCAGGGTTTGGTGCGAGCCGTGCTGGTGCTGGCCAAGACCGGGCGGGGCAGCCAGGGCGGTAGCACCATCACCATGCAGGTGGCGCGCAACTACCTGCTGACCTTGCGCCACTCGTACGTGCGCAAGGTCCGCGAGATCTTCATCGCCCTGAACATGGAGCGGGTGCTCACCAAGCAGGAGATCCTCACCCTCTACCTGAACAAGATCTTCTTCGGCCAGCGCGCCTACGGCGTGGCAGCGGCGGCCGAGGTGTACTTCGGCAAGCAACTGCACGAGTTGCGCCTCGACGAAGTCGCCATCCTGGCCGGCATCCCGAAGGCGCCGTCAGACCTCAATCCGGTCACCAACCCGGAGCGCTCGCGCAGCCGGCGCGACTACGTGCTACGGCGGATGCGTGAGCTGGGCTACATCGACAGCGAAGCGCACGAGCTGGCTCTGGCGCAGCCGATTCGCGCCTCGATCCACGGGCCACGGGTGGAAGGCGAGGCGGCCTACCTGGCCGAGCTGGCGCGGGCCGAGATGGTGGAGCGCTTCGGCGAGGCGGTGTACGGCAGTGGCCTGCGCGTGGTGACCACTTTGGACGGGGAGCGCCAGGAAGCGGCCGTGGCCGCGGTGCGCGATGCGCTCCTGCAGTACGACCGTCGCCATGGCTACCGCGGTCCGGTGGATACGCGAGATCTGGAAGCGGTAGGGCAAGCGCCCCAGCAGCTCGACGCCATGCTGAGCGAGTATCCCGCGCTCCCCCTGCACCAACTCGCTGTGGTTACCGCCGTGGACGACGCCAGCGCGCAGGTTCACGTGAGCGAGCACCGCCAAGGCCTGATCCCGCTCGAGGGCGTCAAGTGGGCCCGTGAGTACATCGACGAATCGCGCGCCGGCGGCACGCCGACGCGGGTTGGCGACGTGCTCGCCGTCGGTCAGGTGATCTACGTACAGCCCCTGGCACCCGCCGAGAACGCGCAGCCCGCGCGCGAGGAGGAGGGCACCGCCCCGGCGCAGGTGACGCAGTGGAAGCTCGGTCAGGTGCCGGCGGTGCAGGGCGCCCTGGTGTCCCTCGATCCGCGCGACGGCGCCGTGTCCGCCATGGTCGGTGGCTACGACTTCCGCTTGAGTAAGTTCAACCGCGTCAGCCAGGCGAAGCGCCAGCCGGGCTCGTCCTTCAAGCCCTTCGTCTACTCGGCGTCGCTGGAACACGGGTTCACCGCCGCCAGCGTGCTGCCCGATGCGCCGGTGGTCTACGACGACCCTGGCATGGAGGAGGCCTGGCGCCCGGAAAACTACGAGCGCGAGTTCCGCGGGCCCATGCGTTTGCGTGAAGCGCTGGTCGCCTCGCGCAATCTGGTGTCGATACGCTTGCTCCGAGAAGTGGGCGTGCGCCAGGCCATCGCCCACATCGGCCAGTTCGGCTTCGATCCCGAGGAGCTACCGGCGAGCCTGTCCCTGGCGCTCGGCAGTGCGAGCCTCACACCGCTGCAGGTGGCCACCGGTTACGCGGTGCTGGCCAACGGCGGCTTCGCCGTGACGCCCTATCTGATTGATCGAGTGGAGGGTGCCAACGGCGAGTTGGTTTACGAGGCCAACCCGAAGATCGCCTGCCTGCCCTGCGAACGTGCCCTCGAGCTCGGCGCCCTCGATGCGGCCGATGGGGCCACGGCGGCGGCGGACGCGCAACGCGGGGTCGTGGCCCGCCTGGCCTCTCTGGAGTCCAACGTGGCGACGGCGCCCAGCGAGGGTCACGGGATGCCCGCCGAGTGGCCGAGCGCGGAGGTCGCCTGCGCCCGCATGGAAGGCTTCACCGGAGGCTACCCGATCGCCAACATGGCGCCGCGCGTGGTGTCGCCGCAAAACGTGTACATCATCACCGACATGATGCGTGACGTCGTTCGTCGCGGGACGGGCCGAGCCGCCTACCGCCGCCTGCAGCGCAACGATCTCGCGGGCAAGACGGGCACCACCAACGAGCAGCGCGACGCGTGGTTCAGCGGGTTCAACGCAGACCTCACCGCCACCGTCTGGGTGGGCTTCGATGAGTTCACACGCCTCGGTCGAGGCGAGGTGGGCGGCCGCGCAGCCCTACCCGCGTGGACCGACTATATGGAGTCGGTGCTGACCGGCAGGCCTGAGCATTCCATCCCCGAGCCCTATGGGCTGGTGCGCGTGAAGATCCGACCCGACACCGGGGAGCTGGCACGCGCCGGCGAGAGCGGCTGGGTGTACGAGATCTTCCGCCAGGGCAACGCGCCCGAGGCGCCCCTGGATGAGCAGGTCCCCTCCTTCTTCAACAACACCGACGATGGCGACGCGGAAGACGAGCCGCTCTTCTAGGGGGCGGGGCGCCCGCGGCAGCGCGCGCCGCGCTTCGGCTCCCGGCGGCCACCAGGCGGCCGATCAGCAACGCACGGTGATCGCCCAACAGGCGGCGCGGCTGGTGCTCGATCAGGGAATCCGCGATTACGGCGTGGCCAAGCGCAAGGCGGCCGAGCGCCTGGGCGCCGTATCGCCCGCCCTGTTGCCGAGCAATCGTGAGGTCGAGCAGGCGGTGTTGGAGCATCGGCGTCTGTTCGGCGGCAGCGACGCCCGCCATCAACTCCAGGAACTGCGCGAGGGAGCGCTGGAGGCCATGCGCTTCTTCTCAGCCTATTCTCCGCGCTTAGTCGGTGGTGTGCTGAGTGGCGCCGTGTCCGAGCACATGCCGATCACGCTCCATCTGCACACGGATAGCGCCGAGGACATCCCGCGGCGCCTGCTGGACGCCGACATGGCCTTCCGCACCTCGGATGTGCAGCTGCGCTACCTCGGCGACCGTACACGGCGCTGCCCGCGCCACCAGTTCACGGTGGACGGCTTGGAGTACGAGGTGGTGGTGCTGGCGGGGGATGCGATCCGCGAGGCGCCGGCAAGCCCGGTGGACGGTCGTCCCGAGCGTCGGGCCAGTCTGGGCGAAGTGGAAGACCTGGTGAGCAGGCCGCCGGATTCGCCGGCCGACCTGCCCGTCGCCGATTAGGCCTTCTTCTTCAGGCCGTACTTCTTGCGGAACTTGTCGACGCGACCGGCCGTGTCGACGATCTTCTGCTGGCCCGTGTAGAACGGGTGGCAGCTGGAACACACTTCCACGGTCAGATCCTGACCGAGCGTCGAACGCGTCTCGAAGGTGTTTCCGCAGTTGCAGACCACCGTGATGGTCTCGTAATTCGGGTGAACGCCGGATTTCATGGCGAGCGATTCCTTGAGTGGGTAGTGAGGGCATCACACGGAGCCGGCAATGATGGCAGCTGTCTTCGAAGGCGTCCAGCCCCGCGTCGTTCGGCGAAGGTCGGTGCCCTCAGCAAGCGCGGCGATCTGTTGCCATGCTAGCTTCGGTGATCGTCGTAAGTGACGGTAATGTGACGGCTTTTCTGCCGCTTTCAAGGGCTGTGGATAACTGTGTGGATGAAACGGCTGGTCACATCTTCACCACCTTGTCTCAGAATTTTAGACAGCTCCCGCAAATAATCTCCGACGCAAGTTAGACGGCCCTTGAAATCAATAAGTTAGGCGCGCCGAAAAAATCGAGGAAGATGACAGTTAGATGTCAACCCGCGATGTCACCGCCCTGCGGATCGATGTGAATAACGACGGGTTGGCCTGGGCGCCTAGTCGATAAACCGGGCTTGGAGATCGTTCAAGAAGGCCCGACCGCGGCTGGTGGGCTGCCAGTGGCCGTCAACCGGTTGACGCAACAGGCCGTCCACGGCCGCCGCCTCCAGATGGGGGCGAATCAGCTCTCGCGACAGGCCAACGCGCCGCTCGAAGGTCTCCTCCGAGAATCCGCCCACCAGGCGCAGGGCGTTAAGCATGAATTCGCCCACCAGCGCTTGTCCTTCGAGGGTTTGCGAATCGGCGATGCGTTGCGGCGCCCCGGCCGCCTCCAGGTAGGCGCGAGGGCTGCGCACCTTTCGCGACCGCGTGATGGAGGCTACCCGCTGGGCGGCGCTCTCCAGGGTGGAACGCTTGCCGTGAGCGCCCGCCCCGATGGCGAGGTAATCACCGAAACTCCAGTAATTGAGGTTGTGCAGGGCGCGGGCGCCATCGTGGCGGGCGTAGGCGGAGACTTCGTAGGCGCGCAGTCCGGCCCGGGCGAGATGGGTCTCACTGGCCTCGCGCATGTCGCCGGCCAGGTCCTCGTCGGGCAGCCCTGCGGGTTCGTAGCGCGAGAACACCGTGTTCGGCTCGATCGTGAGCTCGTAATGCGACAGGTGCTCGGTGCCGTAGTCGATCGCTCGCGCGAGGTCCTCCAGGCAGCCCTCCAGGGTTTGCCTCGGCAGGGCGTACATCAGGTCGAGGTTGATACGTTCGAAGTGGGCTTGGGCCTCGCGGATCGCAAGGTCTGCCTGCTCGCCATCGTGAATCCGGCCGAGGTCGCGAAGGTGACCTTCGTCGAAGGACTGGATGCCTAAGGACACCCGATTCACGCCTGCTGCACGCAGCTCTCGGAAGGTGCCACGCTCCACCGTGCCCGGGTTTGCCTCCAGGGTGATCTCCATCTGCTGAGGGCACGGGACCAGGCGTGCGACGTGCTCGAGCAGGCGGTCGAGTTCCTTTGCAGGCAGCAGGCTCGGCGTGCCGCCGCCGATGAAGATGCTCGTTAGGTCGCCGCCGGGCCAGGGCTGTTGCTCGAGGTCGAGTCTCAGGTCTTCCAGGAGTGCGTCGACGTACTCGGTGGCGGGCAGCTCTCCGCGCAGATGGTGCGAGTTGAAGTCGCAGTAGGGGCACTTGCGCACGCACCAGGGGATGTGGATGTAGAGCGACGTTGGTGGATGTGCCGCTGGCAACGCCTCGTGTGCCGAGCGCGGTGCGTCGGGCGTCGGGCCCGCCTGCGGCGTCGATGCCACGGCGCCCTAGCCGCCCGACCGGGCCTGCATGAGCTCGGCCAGGCTGGCGAGCGCTTGGGCGCGATGGCTGACGCGGTTCTTCTCCTCCGCCCCCAGCTGGGCGGCGGTCAGCTCGTAGCCATCGGGCACGAATACCGGGTCGTAGCCGAAGCCGCCATCGCCGGTGGGTGCGGTGGTGATGCGCCCTGGCCACCGGCCGTCAGCTAGCAGTGGCATTGGGTCGGCCTCTGATCGCATGAGCACAAGGACGCAGTAGAAGCTGGCGGTGCGCTCTTCGGTGGGCAAATCGGTTAGGGCGCCCAACAGCCGGGCCACGTTGTCGGCATCGCTCGCGAAGGGGCCGGCGTAGCGCGCCGAGTGCACGCCTGGTGCGCCCCCTAGGGCATCCACCAGCAGTCCCGAGTCATCGGCGAGGGCGGGCAGGGCGCAGTGGCGCGCGGCGTGGCGCGCCTTGATGATGGCGTTCTCGACGAAGGTGGTGCCCGTCTCTTCCGCCGTCGGCACGTCGAAGGCCGACTGGGGTACGACTTCGATCTGCAGCGGGGCCAGGACGGCGGTGAGTTCCCGTAGCTTGCCGGCATTGCCGGAGGCGAGGACAAGGCGCTCCATCGTCGTCTCCGGCCGTCAGTCCGTCGCCAGCGCCGTACGCTGCAGGCCGATCAGCGCCTGGCAGCCATGGGAGGCAAGGTTGAGCATCTGGTCGAGTTCTTCGCGCCGGAACGCATGGCCCTCGGCCGTGCCCTGCACCTCGATGAAGGCGCCCGCATCGTTCATGACCACGTTCATGTCGGTCTCGGCTTGGCTGTCTTCGGCGTAGTCCAGGTCGAGCACCGCCTGGCCTTGGTAGATGCCCACGGAGACGGCGGCGAGGTTGCCGTGTAGGGGATTTTCCCTAAGGGATCCCGCGCGGATCAGTCCATCTATAGCGTCAGCGAGCGCCACGTAGCCGCCGCAGATGGACGCGCAGCGGGTGCCGCCGTCGGCCTGCAGAACGTCACAGTCTACGGTGATCGTGCGCTCGCCGAGCGCGCTGAGATCGCAGGCCGCGCGCAGGGAGCGGCCGATCAAGCGCTGAATCTCTTTCGTCCGCCCCCCTTGGCCGCGTGTTTCGCGCTGGCTGCGGGTGGTGGTAGCGCGGGGCAACATGGCGTACTCGGCGGTCAGCCAGCCGCTGCCACTGCCGCGGCGAAAGGGCGGTACGCGTTCCTCCACGCTGGCGGTGCACAACACGTGCGTATCACCGAAGCGCACGAGGACCGAGCCCTCCGCATGGCGGGTGAAGCCGCGTTCGAAGGTGACTTCGCGAAGTTGATCCAGCGCTCGTCCGCTTGGGCGCATCCGTTCCATTTCCGTCCGTGGGTTTGAAGGGCAGTCTAGGTGGAGAGGAAACGTACCACCGCGGCGGTCGTGTTGTCGGCGTAGGGTGAGTTGGCGGCCACGGCAACGTCGGCGAGCGCCTCGAGCTGCTGTTGCAGGTCGGAAGTCTCCTCGGCGCCGAGGGAAGCGACCTCCACTTCCTTGAGGCCACCCCACAACCCATCGGAGCACAGGAGCAGGCGGTCGCCCGCTTCGAGCTTGCGTACGGGCGAGACGTCCATGCCGGGATACTCGGGCTCACCGCCGAGGCAGAACTCCACGTAGTTGCGCATCGGGTGGGTGTGCATGTCTTCTTCGGAGATCAGCCCTTCGCGGCGCAGCAGCTCCACGTGGCTGTGATCGCGCGTGCGCTGGAGCACCTTATCCCCGCGCAGCAGGTAGATTCGGCTGTCGCCGACGTGCGCCCAGCACGCCTCGCCTTCCTGGATCAGGCACGCGGCGCAGGTGGCGCGCGGCTTCGACGCCATGGGCAGGGCCTTGCCCAGGGCGACCACGGCATCGTGCGCGTCGTTGATGGCGAGGCGCAGGAAACCCATCGGGTCGATCAAGGGGCGCGGGCTCGAGCGAAAGGCCTCGACGATGGTGTCGATGGCGACCTGGGCCGCCTTCTCCCCGTCCGCGTGGCCGCCCATACCGTCCAGCACAGCGAGAAGGACGCAATCCTTCTCAGCGACGATGGCGACGCGATCCTGGTTGGTCTCGCGCTCACCGGGGTGGCTGGTCTTCGCGGATTGAATTCGCAACGGGTGCTTTGGCTCGGTTGTCGGCCGCTGCTCAAAGAGCGATCGGTAGGCGGCCCTTGGCGGGGCGATACGTCGGCTTGCGGCGTGTCACGTATTGGAGTCACCGCAGCTCGACTCAAAGTCTAGCGCTAACTTGCGAGTCACATCCTGCACGGCGTCTTGATTTCCTGCAACAATGCGAGCGCAGTTCACACACCTCGAAAGACCCCACTGAAGTGACCAGTAAACCCGCTCCCAAGCCCCTTCGTGGGATGACTGGCTACGCGCGCCGGGAACTTCGCGGCGAGGGACTGGGTATCGCCTGGGAGCTTCGTTCGCTGAACCACCGCTACCTCGATCTCTCCCTGCGCATGCCGGAGGAGTTTCGCTCCCTGGAAGCGAAGGTCCGCGCGCTCCTCGGCGATGCGCTGCACCGAGGCAAGGTGGAGGCCTCCTTGCGGTTGATCTCGGCCGAGGGTACCGGCGGTCAACCCTTGCAGCTCGACCAGGCCCTGCTTGGGCAATTGCTCGGCGCGGTGGACGAGGTGCGTCGCCAGGTATCCGACCCGGGGGCGGTAGATCCGATGGGCGTACTCGCTTGGCCCGGGGTGCTCGCGAGCCCCGCGCCTGATCTCGCGCCGCTGGTAGCCAAGGCCGAGGGATTGCTGCGCGAGGCGCTCGGCGACCTACTCGCCGCACGTGAGCGCGAGGGTGAACGAATTCGTGAACTGCTGGAGGAGCGGGCCGCTGCCATCGG